>NZ_KV802434.1:0-81779 GCF_001810695.1 Corynebacterium sp. HMSC065D07 | reverse complement strand
AGTGACCTCTTCCGTGTCAGGGAAGCGCTCTCCCGCTGAGCTAAACGCGCTCACAGCACCCGAAGTTGGGCGCCAGCTTTTGAGGTGGAAACGGGAATCGAACCCGTGTGCACGGTTTTGCAGACCGTTGCCTCACCACTCGGCCATTCCACCGTGGCGATACCGCCTCACACACTACATGTGCTGGAGCGGATGACGAGACTCGAACTCGCGACCCTCACCTTGGCAAGGTGATGCGCTACCAACTGCGCTACATCCGCATTCGAAACCAGGCCCGGTTTCTAGGACTAAGTCCTTGTGCGCGATACTGGGATTGAACCAGTGACCTCTTCCGTGTCAGGGAAGCGCTCTCCCACTGAGCTAATCGCGCTTATCCATTTATCAAGGCTATCTACTTGCTCAAGATTCCCTCTAGCATCAAGAAAGCCTTGGAGCGGATGACGAGACTCGAACTCGCGACCCTCACCTTGGCAAGGTGATGCGCTACCAACTGCGCTACATCCGCATTGCACGTTCCCGGCTGGTATGCCGTGGTGCGAGAAGAAACTTTATCGTGCACCGACCCAGTTTCCAAATCCGCAGCCCACAGCACTAATCCCCAACCATCCAACAGCGCATGGATTACATTAATGTGATTGAGACTGCGGTTACAGTGATTGCGCATGATTGCACTAGGAACACACTAGTACTGTCGGGAGAACTCCAAGATCCATCCGTTCTCGCACAGCCCTGAGTAGCCACTACACCCTTACAGTCGCGAGCAACCAACCAGAATAAATGCACGCAGAGTAAATGAAAGCGCGGTTGAGCTGGTCGATTAGGGGTTTCCATACGCGCGGTGTACCTTAAGTGCTGCACCGAGGTTCTATAGCTCAGTGGGAGAGCGTTCCGTTCACACCGGAAAGGTCGCTGGTTCAATCCCAGCTAGGACCACCATTAAAGCTGCAGGTAAAAGACGTGCAGCGTATAACACAAGCCTCCGCGTGGATACTATGTGGAAAACGAATCCGCATTTATCTGTTCACGCGGGGGTATTTTCTCATTGTTCCTGAAACTGGCCAAGAAAGCCAGACACGATAGCTCAACCCGTTGGGGCACGGCATGGTTGATAAAGCCTGCACGATATTGGACCTGCCCCGCGCGTAGTTACCCGATAACTCCATAATGGTTCAATAGAAACACGTGCAGGCATAGGGTGATAGATGTGCAGTTGCCAAAGTACGGCCCAGCCTGGGCAGGCTCCTTGATGGGAACCTCAATTGCGTCAACTTTGTCGGGTTTGCATGGTCTACGCGTAGGCCAAATTGTTTTTGCTCTTATCGCAGCTGTTCTGCTGGTGATTTTTACCGTGGGCGCGAGAAATGAACCGCCTCGACACCAGAATATGGCTGCGTGGGGCATGTACACGATGGGCCTGCTGGCGTGCGGCTCGGCATGGACCGCGTTGACTGGAAGCGATGCCTTCCAGTTGGCAAGTTGGTGGATTGGTGCACCGCTATCGGTGGTGGTCTGCCTATGGCAGCTGTGGGGGTTGTTCAAACAGCCGCACCTCTACGACAAGCCCGCTTTTCCTTGGGGCCTGGCACTTGTTTCTCCCATGGTGGCGGCGACCTCCGCAGGTCAGTTGGCTATGAACCACGGGCAGTTCTACCACTATGCCGGTGAGCTTTGCTTCTTCCTCACGTTCATCACCGCAATTCCGCTGTTCGCTTATTGCTATTGGTCTTTAGTACGCTGTCAAGATAGGCCGCGCGAGGCGGCTGCGGGTACGGCATGGATCCCACTCGGCGTGGTTGGACAGTCAACGGCGGCCTCGACACTGCTTTTTGACGCCCACCTCTACGGCATCATCATGTTCATCATTGGTGCGCCCTGCGTAGTATTCGCAATGTATTGCTTTTACCAAGCGGTAGTCGCGTGGGCCCCTTATGGCCCAGGCTGGTGGGGCTCCACATTCCCTGTCGGCACTTTGTGCCTTGGCTCCTGGAATGAAGGCTGGCACCGGTTGTCCCTTGCTTTATTGGTGCTCCTGCTATTGCATTGGGGAGCCTCTGCGCTGCGCTTCGGCACATGGCGGTTCCAACGCGCCTGATCACATACGCTCCGGCCAATCCCACGCCCTAAGCCGTCGTCGACATTTCAGGTACCGTGGGGCGCCATGAGTGACACTGCTCTGATAAACCACCTCATGGGGCCCGACCGAGAAGGAATCCGCTTGATTGCGGTGAGTACGCTCCACGGCTCCGCCACCATCGATGGAACCTCAGGGCCAATGGGCAACGCCACCGACGGTGAACTCTTCGCCGCACTGCGCGAGTGGGCCGACATTGCCGTCGTCGGCTCAGCCACGGTGAAGTCGGAAGAGTACGGACCGTCGACAAGCACGCGGCTCGCCGTACTCAGTCACTCCCTTGACTTTGCCGGGTTCGAGGGTTTCATTGCAGCAGGCCCCATCGTGCTTACCCCGGAGGAACGCGCATCGTCACCCGAGGCACGGCGCTTAGCCGACGCCGGCGCCGAAGTCATCAGCACAGGTACCGGAACCATGAGCGAGGCTATTGCTGCCCTTCGCGCCCAGGGCGCACGCCGCATCAGTTGTGAGGGCGGCCCTTCCGTGTACTCCGCCTTTATCGCCGAAGGACTTGTGGACAAGCTCTATTTGACGCTCGACCCGCACCTATCGCCCTCCGTCGAAAAGCCCGTCATCGATGGCAAAGCCACCTCCCCTGCGCTCAAGCTCGAGTTGGAGAACGTTGCTGCTGTCGACAGCACGGTGTTTCTGCGCTATCGACGAACCCAAACACCGTAAACTGTGCTGCCGTGACTTCTCCGGCTCCCTCAACCTCAGATTCCGCGCGACTGTGGACGGCCGCCGCGTGGCCCGCCGCCATAGTCTTGGTTTTCCATCGCGTGTTCGTACTCGCCTTCAACGGCACGGTGACCGATGATTTCGGCACCGTCTACCGCGCAATCCGGAACCTGTGGGAGGGCAACCCGGTCTACGAACAGAACTATTCCTTCGTCGAGCCGCTCTACCTATACAACCCGGGCGCAACGCTCCTCCTATCCCCCTTGGGGCTTGTTTCCGAGGAACACGCGCGCATCGCCTTCATCCTGGCCAACGCCGCGGCCATCGTCGCCGCCTTGGCCCTACTGACTCGCTTCGTAGGCCACAGCCTGCGAGGCCCCTTGTGGCCAGTCAGCGTCGCTGCTGCCTTCGCTACCGAATCGGTCATCAACACGTTGGTCTTTACCAATATAAACGGCGTGCTACTACTCGCCATGGTGGCGTTTCTAGTCTTGTTGGATAAACACGGATGGGCCGCCGGGCTGTGCATCGGTCTGGCGATTCTGGTTAAGCCGCAATTTGCCCCGCTGCTCTTCCTCGCTTTAGTGCGCAAGCGCTGGCTCACTGTAGGTTTGGGCGTGGCTATACCGCTAGTGAGCAACCTTGCTGCTTGGCCGATCGTCCCGGGCGTGGAAGGCTTCCGCGCCAATCTTCTTCCCTACCTGGCGACAACGCGCGATTATGCCAATGCCTCGTGGCCGGGCGTGCGCGCTTACTTCGATCTCCCCGGCATCATCTACTACCCCATCTGGCTCCTTTTCGCGGCGCTAGCCGCAGTGGCCATCCTCGGGCTTCTACGCTGGCGCAACAGCGAGCCCACCTTCTGGGCGCTGAGCACAAGTGGTGCCATCATGGTCGGCATCTTCTTCCTTTCCTCCCTGGGTCAGCAGTACTACTCCATGTGGCTTATCCCCATGCTGTTTACGGTGATGCTCGGACGCTCGGTCTTCCACACGTGGGGAGCATGGTTGGCCGCATTTTTATTCTTGGCGCCGCTCGAGTGGACGTCGACAAGCATGCCCACCGCCGCACACTGGATGAGCGTCTTCATCGCCACCATTGGGTGGGGACTGCTCATCGTGGTGACCGCCACCACCGTGACCGGCTGGTGGTCCGCGGAGCGAGGGGCTAGCCCAAAGCCTCAAGCTAGCGATAAACTCCCAGCATGACTGATTTCAAGCTCATTGCAGATACCGAATGGCGCAAGCGGTTAAGCCCCGAGGAGTACCACGTTCTGCGTGAGGCCGGAACGGAAGCACCGCACGTCGGCGAGTACACCAACACGACTACCGAAGGCGTGTACTCCTGCCGCGCCTGTGGTGCCGAGCTCTTCCGCTCCACGGAAAAGTTTGAGTCGCACTGCGGCTGGCCGTCCTTCTTCTCCCCTTTGGCCGGCGACGCCATCATTGAGCGCGAAGACAATTCACTGGGCATGCGCCGCATCGAGGTACTGTGCACTAACTGTGAATCCCACCTCGGCCACGTCTTCGAGGGTGAGGGCTACGATACGCCGACGGACCTGCGCTACTGCATCAATTCCATCTGCCTGGATCTAGAAGAAAAGCCGGTCGAGGACTAAACCCTCAACCGGCTTCCGGCGCTTTTCGCGGCAGCTACCGCGAATTATCGCGGTTCTTAAGGCAGGATCGCGATGAGCTCAGCCACGTCCTTCACGCGGCGGCCGGTGTGGAAAGGAATCTCCTCGCGCACGTGGTGACGAGCCTCGGTGTAGCGCATGAGGTACATCAGGTCCACGATGCGGTGCAGCTCCGGGGCCTCAAAGGCCAGGATCCACTCGTAGTCACCCAGCGCGAAGGCTGGCACGGTGTTGGCGCGTACGTCCGGATAATCACGTGCCTGCATGCCGTGCTCCATCAGGATGCGGCGGCGCTTTTCCTCATCCATGGTGTACCAGTCATAAGAGCGCACGAAGGGGTAGACGGAAATCCACTCGCCGGGCTCTTCGCCCATAATGAAGGACGGCAGGTGGGACTTGTTGAACTCCGCCGGGCGGTGCAGTGCATTGCCCACCCAGGTCACCTCGGAAACCTGCCCCAGGGTGGTCTCGCGGCGGAAGTCCGCAAAGGCCTTCTGGATGTCGGCGAATTCCTCAGCGTGCCACCAGATCATGAAGTCAGCGCTCTCCCGCATCCCGGAGAGATCATAGATACCGCGAACGGTAACCACGCCTGCTTCCTCCAATTCCGCGAAGAACTTCTGTGCCTGCGCCACGCTCTCCTCGCGCTCGGTGCCCAGCGCACCGGGGATTACTTGAAAAACCGCGTGCTGCGAATAGCGCTGGACCTTATTGAGCTCGGCGAAGTTGACCTTCGACATGCCTTTCTCCTTCTTTCAACCGACAGAGTTTCGCATCCATCATAAGTTGGAGACAACCCCTCGCGCCACTAGCCTTTCGGCGCGCCTTCCACCGCCACGAGGGCGGAGCTTATACGTTGTTCCCCGTGAGCAATTCCGACGTTTCTTCGCGCAACCTCGCAGGGGCACCGACCAACCTGCACGATCGCACCGCCGTCTCCCCCGCCGATTCGCGCCCTGCGGAGCCGAGCACCCCGGCCGCCTTCACGGAGGCCGTTGAGTCCCTCCATGCCGCACAGCTGCGCCCAGAAATCACGTTGGGCACCATCCGCCCACCGCAGCGCCTAGCGCCGTTCAGCCACGCCATCGGCTTGGAAGTTGAGCGCAACGAGCATGGGGATAACATCCCCACCGACTCTGACGGCGATGCCTTCGGCCGCCTCATCCTGCTCCACGATCCCGGCGCTGAGGAGGCCTGGGAAGGCGCAATGCGCCTCGTGGCCTACATCCAAGCGGACTTGGACGATGCCGTCGCTGGGGATCCGCTGCTTCCCGACGTCGCCTGGGAATGGCTTACCGAATCCCTTGACGTGCGCGAGGCGACCCATACAAACCTGGGCGGCACCGTCACGTCGACCGCCTCGGTTCGTTTCGGCGAGATCGGCGGCCCGCCGCGCGCCTACCAACTAGAAATGCGCGCCTCCTGGACCGCCGCCGGCCTAGATCTCGCCCCACACGTGGAAGCTTTTGCGCAAGTTCTTTCCCTCGTCGCAGGGCTGCCACCAGAAGGCGTAGCGGAGCTCGGGCGCTAACATGACTGAACTGCGCCAGGTACCGGTTGACGGAACACCAAAGGTCCTGCTTTCTCCCCGTGAATTTCACGCCGCCGCCGACCGCCTGGCAGCTGGAACTGGCCCCTTCGCCATCGACACCGAACGCGCGTCAGCTTACCGCTATGACGATCGCGCGTTCCTAGTACAAATTCGCCGAGAAGGTGCGGGCACTTTTTTGCTCGCCCCGGAACACCACAGGACTGAGCTTCGCGCGGCCTTAGCACCGGTGCTCAACGGCCAAGAATGGGTCGTCCATGCGGCCCCCTCCGATCTTCCTTGCCTAGCCTGGCTGGGCTTGTACCCAGGCAGGCTCTTCGATACCGAGCTGGCCGCCCGCTTCGCCGGCTTTGCCCACCCCAACTTGGCAGCAATGGTGCTGGAGCTTTTCGACGTCCAATTGGAAAAAGGCTACGGCGATTCCGACTGGTCCGAAACCCCCATTCCCCGGTCGTGGCGCAATTATGCGGCGCTTGACGTGGAGTTACTCAATGAGCTCGCTGTGACCTTGCGCGATATCCTCGCGGAGGAGGAAAAACTCGACTGGGCCTATGAGGAGTTTGAGAAGATAGTCGACGACCACGCGCGCATTAAAGGCCCCGAGCCCCGCTCGTGGCGGGATCTCAAGGGCGTGTCCTCGCTTCGCTCCGGCGAGCAGCTCGCCGTGGCTCGCGAGCTGTGGCAGCGCCGCGAATCTATCGCGCGCACCCAGGACGTGGCCCCCAACCGAGTACTACCGCACCGCGTGTTGGTGGACATTGCTCGCCGCGTGCCCCGCTCGCCACGCGAAATCAACCAAATCAAAGGTTTTCCCCGACGCCGCGGGGGTGCGACCTTGCGGTGGTTCGACGCGGTTGAAACCGCACTGGCCAGCCCGCGCCAGCAATGGCCGAAGGTGCTGCGCAGCCCGCGCCCGGTTCCTTCCAAATCAGTTTTTAGCCGGGAGTTCCCCGAACTGTGGCAGCTCTACACCGAAATCCGTAGTGACTTCGAGGACCTCGGCGATGAGCTCGGCATGAGCTACGAGCTCATTCTCAAACCCAGCCTGCTACGCATGGCCGTGTGGGCGGCGTGTGGCCCAGAGGGTGGCGTCGCCGGGGAAATCACAAACGCTTCGGATATCCCCGATTTCCTACGTTCCCAGGGCGCGCGCGAGTGGCAAATCGAGCTTGCCTCCCCGCTTTTGTGCCACGGGCTGGAGCAGTAGCGCCCACTCCCCCGCGTTCTTAGCTGCGGGCAGCTACCCACTCGCTGACGGACTCTGCGATTCCCTCCGGAGTCAGCCCGAATTCCTCAAGAACCTCACCGCGGCTGGCGTGCTTGGGGAAACAGCCCGGCACGCCGAGTCGGTGCACGGGGGTATCCACATCGGCAGCATCGAGTGCTTCGGCCACCATGGAACCCACGCCGCCACGCAGGATCCCGTCCTCCACCGTGACCACGAGGTCATGATCCGCAGCCAGCGCGATAATGGATTGTGGGACCGGAACCGGCCAGCGCGGATCAACGACGGTCACGTTGAAGCCTTCGGCTTCCAACCGCTCGGCGGCCCCCAGGGATCGGGCACTCATGGCGCCGATGGAGACGATCAGAACATCCGTTGCGTCGGCCGCTGATTCAGCAGCATCGGAATAGCGCAGGATGTCGACGCCATCATCGAGGCGCTTGAGCTCCTCACAATCATCCAGCAGGTTGCCCTTAGGGAAGCGCACTACCGTCGGGCCATCCTCGATGGAAATTGCTTCATTGAAGAGCTCCCTTAAGCGGGCACCATCGCGCGGTGCGGCGATGCGCATACCCGGGACGATGCTCATCAGCGCCATGTCCCAGACACCATTGTGCGAGGGACCATCGGATCCTGTGACGCCGGCGCGATCGAGAACGATGGTGACGGGCAGCTTCAGCAACGCGATGTCCATGACCACTTGGTCCACTGCGCGGTTGAGGAAGGTGGAATACACCGCCACCACCGGGTGCATACCTGCCAGCGCCAGGCCGGACGCAGAGGCCATGGCATGTTGTTCTGCAATTCCGACATCGAAGAAGCGCTCTGGGAACTCCTCTTGGAATGGAGCTAATCCCGTTGGGCCTGCCATAGCGGCGGTTATCGCCACAATATCCTCGCGGGCATGGCCGGCCTTAATGAGTTCCTCGGAGAAGGCCGCAGTCCATCCCGGTTGCTTCTGTCCTTTGGACACACCGGTGACTGGGTCGATAGCCCCTGTGGAGTGCATCTGGTCCTTCGGCTCATTGACCGCTGGTGCGAAGCCGTGGCCCTTCTCCGTGACCGTATGCACGATGATGGGGCCGTCATAGTCGCGGGCGTATCTCAGTGCCCGGACCACGGCGTCGATATCGTGTCCGTTAATCGGACCAATGTATTTGATGCCCAGTTCTGGGAACATCTCGGTGGGCAGGACGGTGGACTTCACGCCTTCCTTGACCGCATGCAAAGCGTCAAAGGTGCGCTCGCCTACCCAACCCATGGACTTCAGGCGCTTCTTGCCCAGCGCCATGAACTCGTCATAGCCATGCTGCGCGCGGATGCGCCCAAGGTTTTCTGAGAGTCCGCCGATGGTCGGTGAATAGGAGCGGCCATTGTCATTCACGATGATGACAACGTTGCGGTCTTTATCCGCAGAAATGTTGTTGAGCGCTTCCCAACACATGCCACCCGTCAGGGCGCCGTCACCGACAACCGCCACAGCATTGCGGTGCGATTCACCGCGAATCTTGAAGGCCTTGGACAGGCCGTCCACCGTGGACAGTGACGCCGAGGCGTGGGAGGATTCCGTCCAGTCGTGCTCAGATTCCCCGCGGTCCGTGTAGCCGGACAAGCCGCCCTTCTGGCGCAGCGTATCGAATTGATCGGCACGGCCCGTGAGCATCTTATGCACATATGCCTGGTGGGAGGTGTCAAAGACGATGGGATCTCGCGGGGAATCGAAGACGCGGTGGATCGCCACAGTGAGCTCCACAACACCCAAATTAGGGCCAAGGTGACCGCCGGTAGCGGACACCTTCTCAATCAAGCGCTGGCGAATCTCCGCCGCGAGCTCACCCAGTTGCGTCTTGCTCAGGGCTTTGAGATCGCCTGGTGATTGAATGGAATCCAGAATGCCCATAGAGCTTGCCTTAAACCCCTTCATCGATCGTTTTCTTCTCTACCACCGTACCCGCTAACACACGTGACACGTCAATCATTGCCCCGGCAGCACTCGAAGCGAAAGCTATGCCACCTGTGCCGCGGGGACCAACAGCGCCAGGGTTTCAAAGTGGTGCGTTCCGGGAAAAGCATTCACCATTGCTAAGCGCTGTATGCGGTAGCCGCTCTCAGACCACGCGGCGATATCGCGGGCAAAGGTAGCGGGATCGCATCCGATGTGCAGAACGCGTTGCGGCGCTGCCTCAGCAATTGCGCCCACCACATCCCGGCCAGCACCGGTGCGCGGCGGATCCAAAACCACCGTCGTTGGCTTTGGCAATTGGCTCGCTACCTGCTCCACCTTGTCGGTGCGAAAGTGCACGTCATACTCTGCAAGACCCGGCTGTGCCGCCGCAGCCGCCGGCGAGTAATCGACGGAAAACACGGTGGTGTGCCCGCCCTGGGGCGCCGTGACTTCTGCCAGAGCAGGAACGAAAAGCCCTACCCCTCCATAGAGGTCCCAAGCCGCTGCGTCGACCGCGGATTCATCTGCGGCACTGCTTTCTCCCGCCTCCACAGCAAGCCACTCGCGTGCGAGACTGGTGTACACGTCGGGCGCGCCCACGTGCGCCTGCCAAAAAGCGGTGGCCGGGAAACGAAACTCGTGACCGTCGGCACGCTGCACGACGTCCTCGGTCGGGGCCTCGATTACTTCCCGGATAGTCTCTATGCGGCGGCCGCGCGGTGCTTTTCGCGTCTCGACGACGTGGCGGTTGCCATCGCTGTCCATGACCGCAATAACCTCCGCGCCAGGGCTAAAGGCCCGGGCACCAGGCCCTACGAGGCCCTCGACGAGGCCCGGCACGAGCTGGCTACACGCCACGTCTGTAATCAGCTCGGTGGACCCGCGCTTGCGCACACCGGCACGGCCTTGCTTGTCGACGCCCAGCCGTACCCTCGTGCGCCACCCGCGCTGCGGTGCGACATCGATAGCCTCAATCTCGGGCACGTCCTCAAGCCGGGCCACCCTATGTAGTTGATCGCGCAAGACGGCGGCCTTGATTCCTGGTTCCGCCGCAGGATCTAGCTCGGCGAAATCGCAGCAACCTGCACCGCGCTGTGCTGCGGGACACGAAGACTCGACGCGGTACTCACCTGGCTGGAGGACGGATATCATCTCAGCTTCCACGAAGGACTTCTTCGCCTTGGTAACCGTCGCCCTCACCTGGTCGCCCGGGAAAGCACTGGGGACGAAACACACGCGCCCGTCGGGCGCCTGACCGATTCCGACACCGCCGTGCCCCATGCGTTCGATGGTGGTGTCGAAGGACGCCCCTTTGACAACGCTTGAATCAGCAGCGTTGTGAGCACTCTCAGTCATGGATCCTCTCCTTGGTGTCTTCAGAGCTCTGTGCTCCTTCTACGCCCTGTGATTCCTCCACTGCGGCGTTGGCACGGCGAACCATCCAGACGGTCAAGATGGTGACGATGCCGGTTAGCGGCCACCCCATGAGGATGCGAACGATGCCGAGGGTGGTGGTGGCATCGGCGTCGTAAAGCGCGCGCTGCACCACGAAACGGGCAATGAAGACCGCGGCCCAACCCGCCGTTGCCAAGGCATAGGCTCGCCGTGCCTTCGGCACGATTCGCCACCCCATGCCATCGCCGTTGAGGCCTTTCCACACCACGCCGACAAGCGGCCAGCGCACGATGATGGAGACAACCGCCACGATGAACAGCACGAGCGACATCCAAATTCCATAAAGGAAGTAGCCCTTGGCGTCTCCTGTAAACCACGCGATACCAGCGCAGATGGCGACACCCAGCAACCCGGAAAATGCTGGCTGCAAAGTTTCTTTGCGCGCCAAACGCCACAGGCTGATAGCCAGCGCCACACCGAGCGCTGCGGCCAATGCAGGCCCCAGGCCCCACATGTTGTTAACCGGAATGAGCACCAGCACGGGCAGGGTCGCAGACACCAGACCGGTCAGGCCTCCCATCTGTTCGAGCAGCGACGGTTCTGCCTCAGGCGCTGGGGTCGCTGCTGCAGTCTGTTGTGGTGTCTCAGTATTCGTGGAGTCCATGGAGGCCTCAGAGGCGGGCGTAGTGCCGTGTTCGGTGGTATCGCGCCCTTCGGGCATAGGGGTGGTCACGTGTTTCAACAATCCTTTTCGGTAGTAGCCGGGAGGGTCACGGCCAATGGCCTAGGGCGCGCTACTTGTTCTCGTGGTCGTCGAGATTGCGCAATTGTTCGCGAGCCTCGGCCTCCGCGCCGCTTTCGGCGCGCGCGGCATTATCCGCTGGCGCGGAGTTTTGAGCGCTGGATGGTTGCGCTGCCTGTTGCTGGCGCTCCTGAAGCGCCTGCTGGACTTGCTCAGCGAGCTGCTGCGGCAGCATCACGGGAAGTGAACTTCCAGCAAGAATTGGCTGCTCGCCGCGATAGATAAAGGTGCGCGCGACGACTTCGCGTCCCAGCTGCGCTAGCTCCTCTTCCTTGCCCGCAGGAGCGGCCAAGGTCAAACGGTACATCCACCGCGGCCCTTCCACACCAATGATTCGGATTCCGCCCTTATCACTGGTGCCGACGATTTCAGAACCCCAAGGACCATCCTCCGGATGCGCTGTAAACCCATCTGCTTCCAAACCCTTGACGATGTCCTTGGCAGATTCCGCCCACTGCCCCGGCGTGCGCGGCGCGGCGAAGGCCACGGGCGTCATGCGTCCGTGCGGCGTAAGAATGTGAAGCATACGCGGGCCGTCTGGGCCCATTTCCACCTGAACCTGCGAGCCCTTCGGCAGCGGGATGCGCATCGAGCCCAGGTCCAAAAGGCCGACGGAGAAGTCCTCGAAGTTGAACTCGGCGATATCCACGTTGTCGCCGTCGTAGGGGCCCATCTCACCGTTGATGGCGTCGTGCGCCACGGCTTTTACCCCGGCAACACCTTCGACGTCATCCTGATGCTCGCGGACCAGCCCTGCGCTGGCTTGTACAGGCCCCTCAGCGGTCGAACTTTCTCCGGCCCCCGTTGCCAAGCTCTCCGCCGACGCTGGTTCGGCCGTTGCTTCTTTTACTTCTTTGTCCGCGGCATCAGTGCGGACGGTGGTGTTCTTGTCCTGGCTTTCGTCCTTGCCAGCATCCTTCTTCTTTTTGCCAAAGGGCCACATCGCCATGGTTTTGCGCCTTCCTCATTCTGTGTCTTGTGCCGGATAACTTGTGTTTGTCGGATGTGGGGTTGCTCGGTATGGCCCGCTCACGCGCAGGCTTTGCCACGAGCAACTGATTCAGTTGACGCCAGTGGATCCATACCCGCCGTCGCCGCGAGCGGTGTCATCGAGTTCCTCGACTTCGCGGAAGCCCACGAGCTCCACTCGTTGGACAACAAGCTGGGCAATTCGCATCCCGCGCTCGACCTCAAAGGTCTTTTCGGGATCGTGATTAATAAGGCACACCTTAATCTCACCGCGATACTCCGCATCGATGGTGCCCGGCGTGTTGACCACGGAAATCCCGTGCTTGGCCGCCAAGCCCGAACGCGGGTGGACCAAACCTACCGTGCCCATTGGCAAGGCAAGAGCAATGCCAGTGCCGACGAGCGCGCGTTCTCCGGGGCGCAGAGTAGCGTCATGCGCGGCGTAGAGATCCGCGCCAGCATCGCCACGATGGGCTCGCTGCGGCAGCGGAAGCTCCTTATCAAGGCGCTTGATCTGAATGTCTCCGAATGGACTTACCGGATCTACAAGGGGGTGTTGCTCATTCACGCGGCCCAGCCTACCTTGTCCCCACCATCCCCTACCCCGAGGGATGGAGCTTTGTGCCGCGTCTACCGCGGTTACCCGGCACCTTTGGTTGCGTTGGGTTCTGCCCTTCCCCGACGACTAGACTCAGAGGCCATGACTTCGAATTCATCGCCTGTTTCCCCCACAGCGTCTGCTGAATCCCCCGTCATCCTCTATCGCGAGCGCCAATGGGTGCCGTGGTACTGGTGGTTTATGGCTGCGTTCGTCGTGGCGATTTCCACGGCCACGGTCAGCCTCAACCGCGGCATCATGTGGGTCATTATTCCCGCCATTCTGCTTAGTGCCATCGCCGTGTGGGTGCTAGTGACGTGGTCCAACACAGTAGTTCAAGTGGAGCAGGATGCCGATGGCACCCGGTGGCTCACCGTGAAGGACGCACAGCTACCTAGCGACGTTGTCTCCCGCAGTACCGCGGTGCCGGCCACCGCGCGGCGCAATGCGCTGGGACCACAGCTCGATCCGGCTGCTTTCCTTGTCACGCATGGCTGGGTTCCTGAGCACGTCATGCTCGTCCTCGACGACCCAGAAGATCCCACGCCCTATTGGCTCATCGGCTCCACCAACCCCGAAAAGCTCCTCGCGGCCTTCCTTCCAGAACAGGCGGCAGCCGCCCAAGGCTAAGAGTCACGCGCAGGATGAACTGCTGCGCTAGGCGCAGTCCATGCAGACTGGCTGCCCATCCTCTTCGTGGTCGAGGCGCTTATTGGACTGCACCAGGTAGCACACAGAACAGGTGAATTCGTTTTCTTTACGCGGCACGACGGTGACATTGAGCTCCTCACCAGTCAGGTCCACTGACGGCGGCTGAAAAGCCTCGACGATTTCACCATCGTCATCCATGCCGTTGTTGTCGTTTTCAGCCGCCTTCAGGCCCTCGAGGGAATCGGTCTCGAGGTCGTCTTCTGCGCGGCGACGCGGTGCGTCGTAATCGGTGGCCATAATGCTTGCCCCTGTGAGTCAGATTGATCGGTACGTCTATTTATCGACGGCATCGTAAACCACGCAAGCCCCCGTGTCACACTCGCCCCGCGATGGGGGCACCAACCGCCCCACCCCTCTACCCCCTACCCTGCGAATTTTAATAGGATGAGCTGGTCATTCACCGTTCTTGGAGTGCTGGATATTTTTCTGAGTATCACTCCTCACACCCACCCACAATGCGGTCACTAATACGGGAGCGGCTGCAGTCACTAATACGGGAACGGCACAGTGCCGACTCCGCCAGCGATACGAAACTCACACTGTTGCCACATCAACGCCGCGCTCAACATAGACTGTCAGTATGACCGCGCAAGAAGCACAGCACCAGGACACGACATTGAGCCTTGAGCACCAGGGCCATTCCTTTGGCATTGATGTTGGGGGCTCCGGCATCAAGGGCGCCGAGGTAGACCTCGCGACAGGCGAATTCGTCGGTGACCGTCTGAAGATCGCTACTCCCCAGCCCGCTACGCCGGAAGCCGTAGCAAAGGTAATTGCCCAAATCGTCGCCGAAAAAGGCTGGGACGGCCCCGTCGGAATCACGATGCCTGCTGTGGTGAAAGGCCAAGTGATTCGTAGCGCGGCGAATATTGATAAGTCTTGGATTGACGTGGATGCGCAGGATTTGTTGAGCCAATACCTCGACGCGCCCTTCACCGTGCTTAACGACGCCGACGCGGCCGGCCTCGCCGAAGTGGCCTACGGTGATGACATTGCACGTTCGGGCCCCGTCATCTTCCTCACCCTGGGCACGGGCATCGGCTCCGCATTCCTTCTGGACGGCCAGCTCTTCCCCAATACGGAGATTGGCCACCTTATCGTTGGTGAGAAGGAAGCAGAGCACCAGGCGTCGTCGGCAGTCAAGGAACGCGAAGGTCTCAAGTCCAAGCAGTGGGCAAAGCGCGTCAACCGCGTACTCCACGAGTATGAGGCACTGTTTAACCCTTCAGCCTTTGTGATCGGTGGAGGAATCTCCCGCAAGTTCGACAAGTGGGGCGAGCACCTCAAAATTGAAACGCCGGTCGTTGCTGCTCAGCTCCGCAATCGCGCGGGCATCGTGGGCGCGGCGATGGCGGCGAAGGAAGGAATTCGCCCCTAATCTATATCGTCCCAGCGTTCCCTAGTTGACCCCTGTCACCGCCTGTTGACAAAAATGATCTATACTGGGCTGTCGATTATCGAATATCCAGCGGCGCGCCTCCCTCGCTCATCTCGGAGGCGGGCTAGCATCGGGGACTAGTCGCGACAAACTTGCGCGTCCCCATATTTTCCACTCAGAGAGCAAGTCGAAAGGGCGTACGTGGCAGCCACTGATTCTTCAGACCAGGTACTCGGCGAGGACAAGAGCGCCGCCGAGGCATCTGCACCTGCACAGAAGACCGCCAAGAAGACGGCAAAAAAGACCGCTAAGAAGACGGCCAAGAAAACCGCGAAAAAGACTGCGAAGAAGACCGCCAAGAAAACGGCTAAGAAGACGGCCAAGAAGGCAACAAAGAAAACTACTCGCAAGTCCGCCCAGAAGGCCGCGAAAAAGACGGCCAAGAAGACGGTGCGCAAGTCGGCGGCAAAGAAGGCAACCTCGCCGGAAAGCGCCGAGTCTTCGGAGGACCTCGCAGAGGAACAGACCGATGAGTTGGACGCCGAGACGTCCGATGACGCCGACATCGACTTCGATCCGGACAACGCGGAGATGGACGAGGACGACGAGTTCGGTGACGATGATGACGATTTGGAGGATGAGGACTCCGAGGACGAAGAGGAGGATGGCTCCTCCGTCTGGGATGAGGATGAATCCGCTGCCCTGCGTCAGGCCCGTAAAGACGCGGAGCTGACTGCTTCGGCCGACTCTGTCCGCGCCTACCTCAAGCAGATCGGTAAAGTCGCCCTGCTCAACGCCGAGCAGGAGGTCTCCCTGGCCAAGCGCATCGAGGCAGGCCTCTACGCTCAGTACCGCATGGACGAGATGGAGAAGGCTCGCGCCGAAGGCGACAAGGCCGCCAAGCTCTCCCCCATGGAGAAGCGCGACATGCGCGCCATCGCTCGTGACGGCCGCAAGGCAAAGAACCACCTCCTCGAGGCAAACCTGCGCCTCGTGGTGTCCTTGGCTAAGCGCTACACGGGCCGCGGCATGGCCTTCCTGGATCTCATCCAAGAAGGCAACCTGGGTCTAATCCGCGCCGTTGAGAAGTTCGACTACACCAAGGGCTATAAGTTCTCCACTTATGCCACCTGGTGGATCCGCCAGGCCATTACTCGCGCCATGGCTGATCAGGCTCGTACCATCCGCATCCCGGTGCACATGGTGGAAGTCATCAACAAGTTGGGCCGCATTCAGCGCGAGCTGCTTCAGGACTTGGGCCGCGAGCCCACCCCGCTGGAGCTGGCGAAGGAAATGGATATCACCGAAGAGAAGGTGCTGGAGATCCAGCAGTATGCCCGTGAGCCCATTTCCCTGGACCAGACCATCGGTGATGAGGGCGACTCCCAGCTCGGTGACTTCATTGAGGATTCCGAAGCGGTCATTGCTGTCGACGCTGTGTCCTTTACCTTGCTGCAGGATCAGCTCCAGGACGTGCTCACGACCCTCTCCGAGCGAGAGGCCGGCGTGGTTCGTCTGCGCTTCGGACTGACCGATGGCATGCCGCGCACTTTAGACGAAATCGGCCAAGTCTACGGCGTTACCCGCGAGCGTATTCGCCAGATCGAGTCCAAGACGATGTCCAAGCTGCGCCACCCATCACGCTCTCAGGTGTTGCGCGACTACCTAGACTAGGGAGAGCAGAAAGATTTAAGCGGCGAGGAGGTTTAACCTTCCTCGCCGCTTCTTCTGTGCTCTGCGCGCTCTATGCGCATTGGATGGCTAATAATTTGGCCCCACGACAAAAATCAGTGCCATGGAAACGAAAGGAGCAATGTAGCTCCAGCCCACGCCAATGAGCATTCCCCACACCGCCATGCCGGTCCCCCTGTGCTCAGGGCGTCGCCCCGATCCGAGAATGAGCGCAGCAACGCCAAGCCCTGCTGCACACCACCCAGTGATCATGGTAAGCATCGACAGCATGAAGCCAACGGGGCTGATGAGGAGTGTCAGCGCGATGTCGATAAGTGGCGGAACGATAGCCAAGCCCAGTGCCCATGGGGCGAGCGGGTTTTGAGTGGATGGCCTTTCATAAGGCACCGGCGCATAGGAACCCGCATAGGAATTCGGATAAGCCTGCGGGTACGGAGCCTGGTACGGATCCGCTGCGTAGTAGTTTGGTTCTACATAGTCGGGCTGGGTCATGACTTCCCACTTTCGCGAAGACTCGGCTAGGTCACTGCCCGATAGCTTATGCGAAGGCAGCGGGCGCAGTCCCCGCGTACGGGGGTCATTGCCCGCTGCTCATCGATTTCCTTGGCGCCTTAGCCGTCGAGCCCCAGCTCAATGCCCGTAGCAATCCGGTCAATGACCTCTTTATCAGCAGCGTCACCGCTGATAGTCACTGAAGCGCCCTGACAAGCACCAAGAGACATCAACATCATTGCAGAGTCTGCGTCCACCTCTTCGCCATCAAAGGAGAGGACAATGACACCGTCTGCCTCTGCGGCCATCTCCGCAACCTTGGAGGCTGGACGGGCGTGTAGTCCCGCCTCATCAGCCACAGTCACTGTCAGCGAGTACCTATCTGGGTTGGTTTCGGGCTCCTCTTGATCCACCGGATCAGCGGCGGCAGACTTCTTCAGCACGAAGACCTCGATGGCCCGTTCCGCAGCTCTGGCGACGGCCGCAAGGTCATCGCCTTGTTGGGCGGCGGTGGCGGCGGCAACGGCAGCCTCGACTAGTGGGGCGTCCACAAACCGGACTTGTTCTTCATCAAGGAACTCAAGAACAGACTCAACGGTCATCGTGGCCGAGCCCAAGTCCGTGAGGACGACAACGCCGAGACCTTGGCCGAGGGCATGGCTGATGGCGCCTTCGATGTAGTCGTAGGAAGTTCCGATTCCGCCGTCTTCCAAGCCGCCGGCGGGAAGGATGGTCACATCAGCGGCCATTTGTCCGGCAAGCTCTGCTAGGCCTTCAGCGAGCTTGGCCGAATGCGATACAAGGACAAGCCCAACGCGCGGTTGTGTCATGTTCTATGCCTCCTTCGTTGAAGTCTCGGCAGCATCGGCAGCCGCGGCCAGGAACAGAGCCGAGGACGTAGCACCCGGATCCTTGTGCCCAGCAGAGCGCTCCCCAAGATAGGAAGCGCGGCCCTTCGTTGCCACCATCGGAATGGTATCCTCCGCGCCGGTTGCTGCGGCGTCAGCAGCCGCCCGCACAACCTCAGCGGGACTCAGCGCGGCATCCGCCGCTTCACGGGCAGCTCGTGCGGCCGGCGCCCAGGCGTCGACCATCGTCTTCTCCCCTTCCGCGGCCTTGCCGCGCGCAGTAATCCCCTCGAGTGCAGCCTCGATTAGACTGGCCACCGTGGGCGCATCAATCGCCCCGGAACCGGCAGCCTTAGACGCACGCAAGAAAGCGGTCCCTAGCAACGGCCCGGAGGCGCCGCCAACGGTGGACATGAGTGTCTTTGCCGTCAGTTTCAGAACATCAGCGACGGTAGAATCCTCTGGGGAGATTTCCGCGCCCATCTTCTCCACGACGGCGCGGAAGCCGCGATCGACGTTTTCACCGTGGTCGCTGTCTCCAATGGCGCGGTCAAGCTCGATGAGCTCCTCGCGGTGCTCATGCGCAGCTGCAGCACAATTATTCATCCACGCTAATGCCCAGTCGGTTGAAAGAGTTACATCATTTGTCATAGTTACACTCCTTGGCGTAGTGCGGCGGTGTGGCAGGGGGCGTCGAAAAGCGCAAGGTCTTCGTCGTCGGCGCGCATGACGCTCACGGAGCACCCGGCCATATCCAGACTCGTAACGAAGTTGCCCACAAGGGAGCGTTCAATGCTCACCCCCGCCTCCTTTAAGCGCTGAGCTACCCGGCGGTAAACCACGTACAGCTCAGAGGCCGGGGTGGCTCCCATGCCGTTGACAACGACGATGGTGCGCTCGCCTTCGCTCAGCTTAAGGTCTGCCAGGACGGGATCAAGCAAGTGGTCCGTTACGTCGTCGGCCGAAACCAGCGGAATCTCCTTGCGGCCCGGCTCGCCGTGGATGCCCACGCCCAACTCAACCTCGTCTTCCCCGAGGTCAAAGGAAGGCTTGCCCACATGGGGCACGGTGCAGGCGGAAAGCGCCGCGCCCATAGTCGCGGTGTTTTCTACCACCTTTTTCGCCACAGCGGTCACTGCAGCGAGGTCATCGCCGCGCTCGGCCGCGGCACCGGCTAGCTTCTCCACCAAGAGGGTTCCGGCGACGCCGCGGCGACCGGCGGTAAACGTAGAATCCTCCACCGCGACATCGTCGTCGACGATGACCTGGCTAACTTCAATATCATCGAATTCAGCCAGCTCTGCCGCAGTATCGAAGTTGAGGACATCGCCGGTGTAGTTCTTCACGATGTAGAGCACTCCCGCCCCAGCATTAGCTGCCTCGGTGGCTGCTTGGATGGCGTCTGGAGTCGGCGAGGTGAACATAGCGCCGGGCACGGCCGCGTCCAACATTCCATGACCAACGAAACCGGCATGCAAAGGCTCGTGCCCAGAACCACCGCCGGAGACAATAGCCACCTTGCCGTGTTCTTTCTTCTGTTTGCGGGAAACAAACAGCGGGTTCGTGTTGCGAGTGACAATGTCACCGTGGGCTAACGCGAAGCCCTCTACTGATTCGGCTACTACGTTGTCCGGCGAGTTGATGAGCTTTTTCATCATCTTTCTCCTTAGGTTTTCCTTGGCCTAGAGCACTCTTCTCACAATGCTGCCGAGCCTACCCTTCGCCACCGGATACTGTGCCGGATTCTACTGCGTCCGCGCAGCTACCACTTGCGCAAATAATCGATGCGCTCTTGCAACTGCTCAGCGTTACACAGCGCGGTAGGAGGTCCGCCGCAAGCCTTGCGCGCTTCAGTGTGAATGGCTCCGTGCGGGCGGCCGGTGCGCTGAGCGGTGATGGAGACCACCGTGTTGAGCTCCTTGCGCAGCGCGGAAATCTCATCCACCACGCCTGACTGGGATCCGGTGCTGCTTGCCGACGCCTCCGCCCCACGCTTGGGCGCATGCGGGGTGCCGTAGAGCTTGCGACGTTGTTCCTCCGCCGCCTCAGCAGCCCGGCGCGCCTTCTCCTCTGCCTCACGGCGATCCATCTCATCGGACTGTTTCTTGCGCAGGAGGTCCTTGACCTGGTCTGCGTCGAGAAGCCCGGGAATTCCGAGGAAGTCTTCTTCTTCGTCGGTGATATTGCCCGTGGTGAACTGCGAGCCGTTGTAGAGCAGGCCGGAGAATTCTGCTTCCGCGCCGAGGGACTCATAGGAAGGTTCGAGCATGTCCGGTTCGGACTTCTTCTTGTTGGCGTCCTCGAGCAGCTCATCATCCCAGCCCTCCTTGTCGGGGTTCTTCTCCCCTCCGAGGACGTGGTCGCGCTGCTTCTCCATGTTCTCCGCCAGCCCCAGCAGGACCGGGACAGAAGGCAAGAATACCGAGGCGGTCTCTCCCGGCATGCGGGAGCGCACGAAGCGGCCGATGGCCTGAGCAAAAAAGAGCGGGGTCGAGGCAGACGTGGCATAGACACCCACTGCGAGGCGCGGAACGTCGACACCCTCGGACACCATGCGTACGGCCACCATCCACTCGTCGGTGGATTCGGAGAACTCTGCGATACGCGCGGAGGAACCCGGGTCATCGGAGAGGATGACGGATACCGGGGTGTTTGAAATCTGCTTGAGGATCTTCGCGTAGGCGCGCGCCGTCGTCGTATCGGTAGCGAGTACGAGGCCACCGGCATCCGGCATGTTGCGGCGCATCTGCATCAGACGCGTGTGGGCAGCTTGAAGGACCGTGGGGATCCACTCGCCCTTCGGGTCCAGAGCAGTGCGCCACGCGCGGGCGGTCTGCTCCGGATTGAGGATATCGCCCAAGCGGGCCGCATGCTCCTCGCCGGCACTATCGCGCCAGCGGGACTCGCCGGAGTAACTGAGGAAGACCACGGGGCGCACGACGCCGTCGGCAAGCGCATCGCCATAGCCGTACGTGTGATCGGAGCGGGAGACCAAGTGCCCTTCCCCGTCCTCCTCGTAGCGCACGAAAGGAATCTGGGAATCATCCGAGCGGAAAGGCGTACCGGTCAGGGCGAGGCGGTGCTCCACGTCGTCATAGGCCTCGCGCACGCCGTCACCCCAGCTCTTGGCGTCGCCGGCGTGGTGGATCTCATCGAGAATCACCAAGGTGCGCCGGGCTGAGGCCACCGCGCGGTGCTTAAAGGGGTGCATGCCTACCTGGGCGTAAGTCACCACCACGCCATCCATGGCGGGGTTGACTCCAGAAGAGTTCGTGAACTTCGGATCCAGCGCGAGCCCCACGCGGGAGGCAGATTCAGACCACTGCACTTTGAGGTGCTCGGTGGGCACCACCACGATCACGCGCTCTACGGTACGGTCCGCCATGAGCTCTGTGGCCACGCGCAGGGCGAAGGTAGTCTTACCTGCGCCTGGCGTTGCCACCGCCATGAAATCCTTCGGCTTGGTGGCCAGGAACTTATCCAAGGCCGCGCGTTGCCACACACGCAGCGAACCATTATTGGCAAATCTTTGTGCTGGAGTCTGTGTAGACACGGTCAGCGACTATCCCCCTCTAGTTATCCCAACATCCCGCTCTTGTGAAAGTCTTCGTTTTACGTCGACGCAATACTAAGCGTCGACGGCACGCTTAGCGGCGGCGCAGGCTCTTATATACGCGCTCGCAGTCCGGGCACACGGGCGAACCAGGCTTGGCTTGCTTGGTGACGGGGAAGGTCTCACCACAGAGGGCAACGACGTACTTACCGTTGACCGCGGAATCGAGGATCTGGTTCTTCTTTACATAGTGGAAAAACTTCGGGGTGTCGTCGTTGGTCGACGTATCCTCGCGGACATCAGGGCGTTCAATAGTCTTAGTCGTCGTACTCACGCCCACTATCATGCCGCATCGGTATCGAAGTTGGCGAGTCCTACCGCTACGCTGGTGAGCATGACCCCTTCGAACTCGCGCGATAACGTCAGCCATACCCCACGATCGGGGCGGCGGCGTGGGCGTCGATTCGGGCGCAAGGCTTATCTCATTACAACCGCCAAACTCGCTCCCGGCCAGGACCGGCATCGCCGCGAAGTTATCTACTCCATTTTGCAGTTTCTGCGCATCCCTTCACTGCTTCTAGCTGGTGTCATGGTGTATGCCTGGCATTGGTGGATAGCCGCCGCCCTCGTCGTGGGCGTCACCTTCCCGCTTCCCTGGATAGCCGTGGTCATCGGCAACGGGCGGGGGCAGAAGAAGGACAAACGTGACAAAGCTGTGTATAAGCCCGCTCTCGCCCGACAGATGGCGCAGGCACGGCGCGAACAAATCACCAGCGGTGCTCATGGCGAACTTCCCGGCGCGCCCTCATCGGAGGATTCCCCCTCGGGCACGAACGCGGAGAGTTCAACGACCAACACAATTGAGCACGAAGATTAAGAAGTCACCGTTTCCTTCCCCAACTATCAAAGGATATTTTTGTGAGCACCCAACAGCCCTCCCCTTTCGGCCCGGCGATGAACCCGGACAACCCCATCGCAGACGTTGCGGAAGAACTAGCCCACGTCTTTACTGAGGCAGGGTTCAGTGCGGACGGTATCGCGGGACACCTGGGGCCGGAGTACACCGAAGCGCTACATCGCGGCGAGCCAGCCGCCGTGGCACTGGGAGCCAACGGTGATTCCCGCCTGGACCACCTCATCCGGATCTTCCTGCTGCACGAACACGTACCGGCCACGCTGCTTTCCGACGTCCTCGGCGCACGCCTAGCCACCCGGCTGCTCGACTGCGGCGCAGTGCTTACCGACGAGCACGGCACCGCCTACGTGGCTTATGAC
The DNA here is from genome assembly GCF_001810695.1 of Corynebacterium sp. HMSC065D07. Classification (NCBI taxonomy): domain Bacteria; kingdom Bacillati; phylum Actinomycetota; class Actinomycetes; order Mycobacteriales; family Corynebacteriaceae; genus Corynebacterium; species Corynebacterium sp. HMSC065D07. The sequence goes on along the minus strand of NZ_KV802434.1, from coordinate 58,902 downwards.
ATTCGGCCACACGTCATCGTGGGTAAGAACCGCATCGTGTTTTCCGATGTTGATGCCTCCCTAGTGGATCACGTGCCCGGCCCCGAGCACGTGTTGGGGGTAGGCTCTGCCAGTCTTTCCCTCTTGCACTCGACCCCGACCACACCCGTGTCCTCAGTACTAGACCTGGGCACGGGTTCTGGCGTACAAATCCTTGGGCAACTGGAGTCTGCTGAAAGAATTGTTGCGACCGACGTTCACGAGCGAGCCCTCCACCTTGCCCGCGCTACCGTCGCTGCTGCAGGCGCAGAAAACCGTGTTGAGCTTCGCCAGGGTTCTTGGTTCGAGCCCGTGCAGCACGAGAGCTTCGACCGAATCGTTGCTAACCCTCCGTTCGTGGTGGGCTTGCCCGAGGTGGGCCACGTGTACCGGGATTCCGGCCTCAATCTGGATGGAGCAAGTGAGCTTGTCATATCGCAAGCTGTGGAGCACCTCAATCCTGGGGGCACCGCACACATTCTCGCTGCGTGGGTACACCAAGGCGACAAGTCTTGGCAGCAGCGGGTTGCCTCATGGCTGCCGGATACCGGCGTGGCCGCGTGGATCATTCAGCGCGATGTGGCGGACCCTGCGCTCTATGTTTCCACGTGGTTGAGCGATGAATCCGTGGATGTTCGCAGTGCTGAAGGCCAGGAGCGTTCACGCCGTTGGCTGGAGCATTTCCGTGATCATGATGTCACCGGCATCGGGTTTGGCTTCGTGGCTATCCAGCGCATCGCAGACGACGAGCCCTCCGATGTTTTGGCGGAGACCATGGCGCAGCCAGTCATCGATCCGCTCGGGCCCGAAGTGGAGGAATACTTCGCTCGCATTGAATGGCTACGCAACCTGGTGCCGGGTGAGCTGGAAACAAAGCATGTGCAGCTGCGCCCAGGTGTCGCCCGCGAAGACGTTTCACTGCCCGACACGGAGCTTGGCATGGGCTTTGAGCGCGCAGCATTACGGCTCAGCCGCACGGACGGTCCGCGCTGGCAGCATGACGTCGACGAGCACCTCGCGGCGATCGTCGCCGGGCTCAATCCCCACGGGCTGAGTATTGGGGAGACCATCGAGCTCTATGCCGCCGCGCAGGGCTTTGAGGAATCCGAGTTGGTCAGCGCCGCGCTTCCAGCCATTGTGGATCTCATCCGCCATGGGCTACTCATCCCTACGGAGCTGTTGGCATTTAGCAACACTGAGTAGCCCTCTCCCTCCCCCAAGTCCCTCGCGTTTGTCATCTGAGAAAGAACTCCTCCCCAGAAAGGTCGTGCACTCGATCCCATGCGTGCTGTCTTAACCCGCGTTTCCGAAGCAACCGTCACCGTAGACAACGACGTTGTCGGCTCTATTTCCTGCCCGGATACCGGCGGCGTCTTAGCGCTCGTCGGTGTTTCCCGCGAGGACGTCGCGGCAGGTTCTGATTCCGGTACTGCCGAGGGACCAACCTTGGAAGAGCGGATGGACACGATGGCGCGCAAAATCGCTGAGCTGCGCATCCTAGAAGGCGAGACGAGCGTGGCCGACAGCGGTGCGCCTGTTCTGGTGGTAAGTCAGTTCACCCTTTACGGGCGAACGGCCAAAGGCAGGCGCCCATCGTGGTCAGATGCCGCACCGGGTGAAGCCGCGCAGCCGGTTATCCAGGGAGTTGTCGCTCGCCTTCGCGAGCGCGGACTCACTGTGGAAGAAGGCCGCTTTGGAGCGATGATGCGCGTGTCCTCCGTCAATGAAGGACCATTTACCGTGATCGTTGAGGTCTAGCTTCGGCGCGCCTCCCCCAAAATGGCCTAAAACCTCTCGCACTTCCCGGGTGATTAAACATTTTTGGGGCCGTGGGAACTATCTGACGCGAAGGCCCGTTGTAGGGGATGAACCAAGCCGCAACTTAGGAGGCATGAGATGGCCACATCATCCGCTGCTAGCGTCCAAGACGAGGACGGACAGGAAGTTGACCGCGGCTCACGCCGTAACCAGACCAATGACAATCCCTCCGCGGACTTGGTCCGCGTTTACCTCAATGGAATCGGCAAGACTGCGCTGCTGAGCGCCGAGGACGAGGTTGAATTGGCGCAGACTATTGAGGTTGGCCTCTACGCCGAGTACAAGCTTGCCAATGCTGAGAAGCTAACTCGCGCGGAGAAGCGTGACCTGAAGATCTTGGCCCGCGAAGGTAAGAAGGCACGCTCCCACCTCTTGGAAGCAAACCTGCGCCTCGTGGTCTCCCTGGCTAAGCGCTATACCGGCCGCGGCATGCCGCTACTGGATCTCATCCAGGAGGGTAACTTGGGCCTGATTCGCGCTATGGAGAAGTTTGACTACGCCAAGGGCTTCAAGTTCTCCACATACGCAACCTGGTGGATCCGCCAGGCCATTACCCGCGGCATGGCTGACCAGTCCCGGACAATTCGCCTCCCTGTACACCTAGTTGAGCAAGTTAATAAGCTTTCGCGCATCAAGCGCGAGATGTACCAATCCCTAGGCCGCGAGGCTACGAACGAGGAGCTCGCAGAGGAATCGGGAATCGAAGAGTCCAAGATCGAAATGCTGCTGCGCCAGTCCCGCGATCCTGTCTCCTTGGATATGCCGGTGGGCACCGATGAAGAGGCTCCACTGGGAGACTTCATCGAGGATGCCGAAGCAACGGACGCCGAAACCGCCGTGGTTGCTTCCATGCGCCACTCCGATATCCGCTCCGTCATTGGTTCTTTGGAGGAGCGCGAGCAGGACGTCATCCGCTTGCGCTATGGCTTGGACGACGGGGTTCCGCGCACCCTCGACCAGATTGGCCGCAAATTCGGTCTCTCCCGCGAACGCGTTCGCCAAATTGAACGTGAGGTCATGGCCAAGCTGCGCGAAGGAAACCGCGCCGATCGCCTCCGCGAATACGCACTCTAAATCTCTTATTCGAATCCTGGCATGAGCCATCGAGCCAGCTACCTGCTAGCCCAGCTGAAACAGCATTGTGGGCTTTGGTGGTCAGTGCTCGGTGGCTTTCGTCGTTCCACAAGGTCCCGCGAGGTTGCCGTGCCCCGTCGAACCCCCGCCGGAGGCACAGCGCTGCGCGCTCAATACTTTCGACGAATGCGCTATTGTTTAAGATATTCTTTTAATACATCCTTATTACCGCGTCTAAACCTATGTGGCTACGCACCGCCCACAACGCAGAAAGGTAAGCCCACGTGAGGGACCTAGTTGACACCACGGAAATGTATCTGCGCACCATCTACGAGCTCGAAGAGGAAGGCATCACTCCCCTCCGCGCGCGGATCGCAGAGCGTTTAGAGCAGTCTGGGCCGACCGTATCCCAGACCGTGGCTCGTATGGAGCGCGATGGCCTGCTCCACGTGCGCACTGATCGCAGCCTCGACCTCACCCAACAGGGCCGCGAATTGGCAACCAACGTCATGCGCAAGCACCGCCTAGCTGAACGCTTGCTCACAGACGTCCTTGGACTGGACATCGACAAGGTCCACGACGAGGCCTGCCGGTGGGAACACGTCATGAGTGAAGAGGTAGAAAAGCGCGTCGTCGCGGTATTGGAGGATTCCTCGCGCTCACCATTCGGCAACCCCATCCCAGGCTTGGCACAGTTGGGCACGACCCCGGTGGAGCTCGACTTGGGAACCCGCGCCATCGACCTCCCCACGGGACAAGAAACTGAAGCCACCATCGTGCAAATCAATGAGGTGTTGCAGGCCGACAGCTCGACCTTCGATGATCTTTATTCCTGCGGAATCCAAATCGGTTCGCAGGTGACGGTGGTCAATGAGAGCGGAACCATTACGCTGACGACGAAGTCGGGCCATACTGTCGAGCTTGTCGACGATCTCGCCCACGCCATCCGAGTTAAGGAGAAGTAAGACGATGAAGCTGTTAGTTACCGGTGGTGCCGGATATGTCGGCAGTGTGTGCGCGGCAGTCTTGGTTGAAAAAGGCCACGACGTCACCATCATCGACAACTTCTCTACCGGCAACCGCGAGGCCATCCCAGAGCAGGCACGTCTCGTTGAAGGCGACGTCGCTGATGTCGCCCGTGAGGTGTTGTCTGAAGGTGGATTCGACGGCGTGCTGCACTTTGCGGCGCGTTCCCTCGTCGGTGAATCCGTTGAAGCCCCCGCTGACTATTGGCAACATAATGTCGTAACCACGCTGACGCTCCTGAACGCCATGCGGGAATTCGAGGTCACAAACCTCGTCTTTTCCTCGACCGCGGCAACCTACGGCGAGCCAGCGCAAGTGCCAATTACCGAGTCGATGCCTACGCAGCCAACGAATCCTTACGGCGCGTCCAAGCTCGCAATTGACTACATGATCACGTCCTATGCCACTGCCTACGGCCTTGGGGCGACCTCCTTGCGCTACTTCAATGTCGCCGGAGCCTACGGCACCATTGGAGAAAACCGCGAAGTAGAAACCCACCTCATTCCCCTCGTCCTGCAGGTAGCGCTGGGACACCGCGACAAGATTTTCATCTTCGGCGATGACTACAACACCGCCGACGGCACCGCGGTCCGGGATTACATCCACATCCGAGACCTGGCAGAGGCCCACGTCCTAGCGCTGGAGAGCAACGCCGCAGGAACGCACCGCATCTACAACCTTGGCTCCGGGGATGGCTACTCCGTCAAACAGGTCATTGAGGCCTGCCGCGAAGTAACCGGTCACCCCATCCCGGCTGAGCTTGCACCTCGCCGCGCTGGGGATCCCGCAACACTCGTGGCCTCCTCGGAAAAGATCAAATCCGAGCTCGGGTGGAATCCCAGCCGCACCGATCTAACCACCATCGTGACAGACGCGTGGAACTTCACCCAGCAGCTCGGCGAGCGGGCACATTCTGCGCATCGCTAGCCGCATCCTCTGAATGCTCCTCCCCTTCCCCTATAGCGTTTTCATAGGATTTGAGGGCGCCTGTATGAATTGAGTCCCGAATCTTTTCGTGCAGGCCATGACGGTATGCCTGGCACAGGAGTGAGCCTAGGCGGTGGCTGGGAAATTCTTCCACGACGAGCTGCAATGCAGGGCCGGCGAGGATATCCCACTCCTGTTCCAGCTGCGCCAGCGCAAAGAGAGTCAGCGCGTTTGCCCGCAACTCGCCGCCGAATGTCCGCGCCGCCGCCAGAAGGAGATGCGCTCCCTTTTCGCCCGACGTCGCGCACACGTTCACGACAAGGTCGCGCGTCCACGTCGTTGACAGCCACACAGCACAGGTTGCCAGCAGCTCACTGTCCTGCTCAGCCTCCTCCACCGACGCCACCTGGTGAAGCGCCCACCGAGCATCGTCGAGCAAGTGATCCAAGAGGTCCTTTCGTTTCTTTCCCCGCACAGCTGCTACCTGCGCACGATACTGCGTCGCCGTTTCTCGCGCTTGCCGCGCCAAGGCATCGGCTTCGGCAGCATCCAGATACTGGTTCCCTGCGGCAAAGACAGCAAAGAACTCCTCCCTATTGAGCTCCGGTACAACATTGTGGTCGACGCAAGAGCGCATCGAGGGGGCGTCGGTCAGCGCCGGTATTGTCCCCTCAACCCACTTCTTCATTGGCCCGCTTCCATCCGCGTTGACGGTTCCATGAAGCAAGACATAAGCCTCATGTTTGGTGATTTCCCGGGTATGCCACGCAGCGTCGACCTCCAGCCCGTCCTCGGCGCGGTCTAGGCCATATAGCCAGTGAGCCACCTCCCTGAGCTCGGTGAGGGGACGCTTCGAAATAAGGAATGCAAACACACCTTCGCGGGCGTGCTCGGCCAGTAACGGCGAGATGTCCGCTACTGCCCCTTGGGCATCAGCAATGTCGACGCGAGCAAGCGGGCCCATGGCTGGGCCTCGCGGGGTGGTATCGATAGCCATGAAAACCACCGATTCAGTGGGATAGAAGCCTAGGAGGCCAGGGATGTTTGCGAGGAGGTGACCTGGGGTCGTTATCGGTGGAGTGCGGTCTGTATGCGTTGAGAGTGTGTTCATACCTTGTAGCCTGAACCACACTTACCTCAGTTCGCTAGAGCACTAAGACCGTCCACGGCACATCTGTGGATAACGAGTCCGGGCTAGTGCGCAGTCCACTGGAAGTAGCCCGGTTTTCCACACCCAGCAAGTGGAATCCTGGCACAACCAGCCTCCATATGGCATGCTTGAACGATCATCACTGGTTCCCTGCGGGAGCCCCGCGTGTACGGACCAGCTTCGCGTTCGCCCCGGACGCCCAGTCGCCTCTGGGAATAGGCGGTAAGCCTTAAGCGTTGCATGTCACAGAACACTGATTGAGGTCGTACGCTCGAGAACAAGCACACGGCTAGAAGGAGGAGTCACAACCATGCAGGAAGAACAGCGCCGCATGTACGAGCTGGAGTACCCCGCTCCAGTGGTCAAGGATGATTCCACTCCAGGCGCAGGCCCCACAATGATCGTTGCCATGAATGGCTACGCCGATGCAGGCCAGGCCGTTGAAGCCAGTGCTGATCACCTCAAAGCCGCGTTGGAAAACCGCCAGCTGGCCTCGTTTAATAACGACGAACTCATTGACTACCGTTCACGCCGCCCTGCCGTCACTATCGACCATGACCGCACCGTGGAGATTGAGAACACGGATTTGGGCATCAAGGTATTGCGGGATAATTCCGGCACGCCTTTCTTGCTGCTGTCCGGACCGGAACCGGACTTGCGGTGGGAGGCCTTTACGGATGCGGTAGTGAACTTGGTTGAAAAGTTCGATATCAAGAACACCATCATGCTCTACTCCGCGCCCATGCCGGTGCCACACACCCGCCCCACGGTGGTCACTGCGCACGGCAATGCCCCGGAACTCCTTAACTCTATGGTACGCATGGAATCCACCATGATGGTCCCCGGCGCAGCCGCCCTGTATATTGAGCGTGCCTTGGATAAGAAGGGCCGCCGCGTGGCCGGCTATACCGCGCATGTGCCGCATTATCTGGCGGCCTCGCCTTATCCAGCGGCCACGCTCCGTCTTCTGGATTCGGTTGCCTCAGCCGTCGACCTCAACATTCCCTTGGGTAGCTTGGAGGCAGACGTGGCTCGCGTCAACCAGCAGCTCGAGGAGCAGGTGACGGATTCTGAAGAGATCGCGGGCGTGGTCCGCCAGTTGGAAGAGCAGTACGACGCTTATATGGAGCGCTACCGTTCCCGCCATCCGCAGGCCATTATGCCGGGTGAAGAGCACATGCCTACGGGCGAGGAAATCGGGGCTGACTTCGAGGCTTTCCTTGCCGGACTCGATGACAACCCGGATATCCTCTCTGAAGACATCGACGACCGCGAGGATAACTACGGGCGCGACGAGGGCCCCGGCTCAGACATGGACGATGACGTCTAACCTCAGATAAGCTCAGCACGCCGCGGCTGTCGAGGAGTCTCGGTCTTTCACAGCCGCAGGGCGGAGACTTATGCTCTAAGGCTTTCGCCTAAGGTGGGACGGGTGAACCTTTCTCAGATGTTGCCCGATCTCGCCGAAGTCCCCGAGTCGATGGTTGATGAGGCCATCTGGGAGACGTTTTTATCGTGGACCTCCGGCCGTGGAATCTCGCTGTACCCGGCGCAGGAAGAGGCCTCTTTAGCTATCCTCGCGCAGGATAACGTCATCTTGGCCACGCCTACCGGATCCGGTAAGTCCATGGTAGCCAATGCCGCCCACTTCATAGCTTTAGCGCGAGGGCAGCGCAGCTTCTACACCGCCCCTATCAAGGCCTTGGTGAGCGAGAAATTCTTCGCTCTCTGTGAGATTTTTGGCCCAGAAAACGTTGGCATGATGACCGGCGATGCCACGGTGAACGGTTCCGCGCCCATCATTGCTGCGACCGCGGAGATCGTCGCCAATATTGCACTGCGAGATGGCGCGGAAGCCGCCATCGATCAGGTGGTCATGGATGAATTCCACTATTATTCCGAGCCGGATCGCGGCTGGGCCTGGCAGGTTCCGCTGTTGGAATTGCCGAAGGCACAGTTCTTGCTCATGTCCGCGACCTTGGGCGATACGACGTGGCTGGAGAAGGACTTAACTGAGCGCACCGGACGCACGACGACGCTCGTGGCTGGGACAACCCGCCCGGTCCCGTTGGACTTCTCCTACGTCTTTTCCGCTGTCCATGAAACCATCGAGGAATTGCTCGCTGGTGGCAAGGCACCTGTCTACGTGGTCCACTTCTCCCAGCGCGAGGCCTCAGAGCGCGCGCAAGCATTGACGTCGCTGTCAAAGATCATCACCTCAGAGGAGAAGGAGTCCATTGCCGCTGAGCTCGCGGGATTCCGATTCACCACGACGTTCGGCAGGGACCTGTCTAAGCTGCTTCGTAAGGGAATTGGTGTACACCATGCCGGCATGTTGCCGAAGTATCGGCGCTTGGTGGAGCGGTTGGCCCAAAAGGGTCTGCTCAAGATCATCTGCGGTACCGACACTTTAGGTGTTGGCATCAATGTACCGATCCGCACGGTGTTGATGACGGGCCTGGCCAAGTATGACGGAACCCGTCAGCGGATCCTCAAGTCCCGCGAGTTTCACCAGATTGCCGGTCGCGCCGGCCGAGCAGGCTATGACACGGAAGGCACGGTCGTCGTAGAGGCGCCGGAGCACGAGATCGAAAACGCCAAAGCGCGGCGGCGCGTGGGCGATGACCCGGCGCGCCTAAAGAAACTGAAGAAGAAGTCCGCGCGCGATGGCGAGGTTTCGTGGTCGGAACAGACCTATGCCCGGCTTATCGACGCCGAACCGGAGCAGCTCACTTCCCAATTCCGAGTCTCCAATTCCATGCTGCTCAATGTGCTCGCCCGCCACGGCAACGGTTACGAGCACCTAAAACACCTGCTGCGTACGAGCCACAACACGCGTGCGCGCCAGAACGAAGACATCTTAACGGCGCTGAGCCTGTTTCGAGGGCTTCTCAATTCAGGCGTGGTCCAAAAATCCACCAAGGGTCTCGACATCTATGGACGCCCGTACCACGTGGTGCGGGAAATGCCGCGCGATTTCGCCTTGAACCAACCTTTGGGGCCCTTCGCGTTGGCGGCACTCACCTTGCTGGATCCGGAATCGGACACCTATGCCCTCGACGTCATCTCGGTCTTCGAGGCAGTGCTCGATGATCCTCGCCAAGTCCTAATTGCTCAGCAAAAGCAACGCCGTGGCGAGGAGATCGCGGCGCTCAAAGCAGACGGGGTGGACTACACCGAACGCATGGCCATCGTGGAAGACATCACCTGGCCGAAGCCACTCGAAGAGCTCTTGGAGCAGGCCTACGACACTTTTTGCGAAACCAATCCTTGGGCCAAGGAATTTGAGCTGCGTCCTAAGTCTGTGGTTCGCGACATGCTAGAGAGCGCCATGACCTTCTCCGACCTTGTCGCCACCTACGGACTCGCCCGCTCTGAAGGCGTCATCCTGCGCTACCTCACTGATGCTTGGCGCACGCTCAAGCAGTCGATCCCTGCCGAGTTCCTTACCGAGGAGCTCGAAGACATCATCGTCTGGCTCGGAGAACTTATCCGCCAGGTTGATTCTTCGCTCGTCGACGAGTGGGCTGAAATGGCCGGCGAGGACTCCCCCATTTCCCAGGCGGATTTGGACCGCGAATTGGCCTTCGGCGTTGAGGATCCCACTGCCTTGACAGCCAATCAGCGTGCCTTTGGCATCATGGTGCGCAACTACTTCTTCCGGCTCGCGCAGCTCTTTGCCTTGGAGAAGGAAGATCGCTTGGCAGATTTGTTGGATTATTTGGAGGAGATCCCCGACTTTGGCCAAGCTCTCGATGACTACTTCGATGACTACGATGACATCGATACTGGGCCAGCAGCACGGGGCCCGGAGTACTTTGTCCTGGACAAGGGCGACAAGGGCGCAGGGGCTCGTGGCGTTGGGGGTTCACGATCGTGGACCGTCCGGCAGATCCTCAAGGACCCAGAGGGGGACAACTCTTACCACATCGTTGGCACTGTCGATTTGGATGCCTCCGATGAGGCTGGTGAAGTCCGGCTGTCCGAACTACGCGTGGAATACTAGGGAATTTAAATACTCCCTTTCTTTGTTATTATTCTCCGTCAACCGCATATTATGCGTATGATTGGGGAATGAGCACGCCACAGCAGATAGACGAACGCCAGCTTTCCCCCATCCCTCACGCTAGCGCCGCGCCCGCGGCCGAGCATCTCACCCTCGGATCCTTCACCATGAAGGTTCTCAACGGCATCTCGATCGCCGTCGTCGTGTCGCTCGTCCCGCAGGCCTTGCTCGGCGAGTTGGCCAAGGCACTGCTCCCCTTCTGGTCCGGCGCGTCCACCGTAATAGCGCTGACGGGTCTAGCCGCCAGCCTTTTACCTGTGATGATTGGTGTCCTCGTAGGCATCGAATTCAAGATGACGCCGATTCAGACCGCAGCCGTGGGCATTGCTTCTTTCTGCGGCTCCGGGGTGGCCACCGTCAATCCCGAAGGCGGCTTCTTCCTCAAAGGCACCGGGCTCGTCATCAACTCTGGATTAACCGCAGCCATGGCAGTTGGTTTGCTCCTCTTCATCGGCGATAGGCTCAAGAACTACTCCATCTTGTTGCTTTCCACCATCGTGACGCTCGTTGCGGGCAGCATCGGATGGGTTGTCACCTTCCCCATCGTCAAGGTCTTTACGCTGTGGCTTGGTGACCTCGTGAACGGTGCGACAACTTTGCAGCCGGTCCTCATGGGCATAGTCCTCGCCGTTCTTTTTGCAGTCATGATCGTCTCCCCAGTCTCCACCGTCGGCATTGCTACCGCCATCTTTATCGACGGCATCGCCTCTGGCACCGCCAACCTCGGGGCCGTTGCCGCAGGGTTCACGCTCCTCGTTGCCGGCTGGCGCGTCAACGGCTTCGCCACCTCCATCCTGCATGTTCTGGGCTCTCCCAAAGTACAGATGGCCAATATGTTGTCCAAGCCGGTCACCTTCCTTCCCGTCATTTGCTCCGCCGCAATCCTGGGCGGCATTGGTGGCGCTCTAGGGATCTCAGGCACACCAATCTCCGCCGGTTTCGGAATATCCGGCCTCATGGGCCCGCTGGCGGCTCTCAATTACGAAGGGTGGGGATGGAGCGCCGGCAACGTGATGATCATTACCTTCGTTTATGTCGTACTTCCCCTCGCCCTTGCGCTGCTCTTTTGCTGGCTCTTTGAAAAGGTTCTGCACTTAACCAAATCTGAATACTTTTCCCTCGATTTCAAGTAGCGACATGGGGAGTACAGTGGGCGCCACTATGACTAACCCAAACTCCCCAGCCACCAGCATCCACCTTGCCGGCGTTCGTTTTGAGACACACGAGGATTCAGTCACTGTGCATTGGCTCCTCGGGGGCATGCCCCACCACCGTGACGTCGTCTTTAAGCTGCACACCCTCGACCTTCAGCTCATCGCCTACTTCGAGCAAGCCAACCTCAGCTCGATGGAGATCGCTTCATACGGAGAAGACACGAGGGACGCCCACCGTCCAGTTGATTATCAATACAACTACTCCCCCGAGGCACTCGCAATCACGCTGCCCACCGCCCACTTTAATCTAAAAGAGGAAGTCTTCACGATGGGCCTGTCAGTGGACGGCATCCCCTGCGGTGAGTGGACGGGAACGATTACCTAAGCCTTCACTCCCTACACACAGCGAAGCCTATACACGCTTTACAGGACTCTGACCAGCGACGATACTGGAGTAAGAGCAGTTCTCTAGGATTCAAGGAGCTGGAAATGGCACACCATGCCAATGAGCCCCATGGCGATTCACACAACGCGCGGTTAAATTCCCTTCGGGCGGGAGTTCTCGGCGCCAATGACGGCATCGTCTCCGTCGCTGCACTTCTGCTCGGCGTCGTGGGGTCGGGGGCGTCGGCAAGCGCCATCCTCACCGCCGGCTTGGCCGCAACCGTATCGGGAGCCGCGTCGATGGCGCTGGGAGAATACGTCTCGGTGTCAGCGCAGCGTGACTCCGAACGGATGATGATAGCCAAGGAGACTCGCGAACTGGCGGAGCTTCCTGAACAAGAACACGCCGAACTCGTATCCATGTTGGCTGACTACGGCATGAACACCGCTACCGCAGACACCGCCGCACATGAGATCGCCGCCAAAGATAGGCTCTTGGAGGCACACCTGAGGCTGGAGATGGGCATCGATGGTGAGGACCTGACGAACCCTTGGCACGCCGCTTTCTGGTCGGCAGTATCTTTCCTTGCCGGTGCAGCGCTACCCCTCCTGTCAATCTTTATAGCCCCGATGAGCATGGCCGCAGCAGTCGTCGCCGTGATCACTCTCATTGCCCTGGCGATTACGGGCTACGTGTCTGCTCGCCTCGCCGGTACAAATGCCGCACGTTCCGTCTTCCGCCTCGTCATTGGTGGCGCGCTCGGGCTAGCCATTACCTATGGCATCGGCGTTGCCTTCGGCGGGGTCATCCGCTAGAAGGCCGCAAACCTCCCCAGCCCTTTGAGGCACAAAAAGTCCCACTCCCCTGTACATAATCACGGGAGTGGGACTTCTCTATCGTGCGCCTAAGAAGGCATGCTGTTTATCTACTCAGCGGAGCGCACAGCCTCAGCCTGCAGCGCCTGCGCCACAGCCTGAACAACGCCTGCGACCTTGACGCCTTCCCAAATCTGCTCCTTGGTCACGCCCTCCTCCAACAGAGTATTGGCGTGTGCAGTCAAGCAGTGCTCGCAGCCGTTGATAGCGGAGACAACGGTGCTCCACAGCTCAAACGTTGCCTTGTCTACGCCAGGCTTAGCAATGATGTTCATGCGCAGACCAAACTTGACCTGAGCGAAATCATCGCCCAACCAGCTCTTTGCGCGGTAGGCCACGTTGTTCATAGCCATCACCGTGGCGGAGCCGAGAGCTGCGTCAACTGCCTCTTCACTGAGGTGCTCGCGGGCTTCCTCAAGAATCTCCTTCAGGACCAGATCATTACGGGTGGCGGCCGCAGCAGCGACCAAGCTGCCCCACAGCTGCTCCTCATTCAGCTCGGTCGTACGCGTCAGCGTACCGATGTTGAGCTTCTGATCCTTGGCATACGCCGGAAGTGCGGACTTCAGGTTGTCGATGGACACTGAGTAACTCCTTTATGGTTGGACGGTTGTGCTTAGCGTTGTCTTACAGTGCGGACTGAACGACCTCGAGCTTGTCAATGTTCTTCGTCGGGTCATTAGCCTCCCAGTTGCAGGCACAAACCTCTTCGGACTGCAGCGCATCGAGCACGCGCAGAACCTCATCAACGTTGCGGCCCACAGCGTCCGGGGTCACGGACACGAACTGGATAACACCGTCCGGGTCAATGATGAAGGTCGCGCGGTCAGCAACACCGTCGGCATTCTCCACACCGAGGGCGCGGATGAGGTCGTGGCGAATATCAGAGAACATCGGGAACGGGACTTCCTTCAGCTCCGGGTGGGTTGCACGCCAGTTGAAGTGCGCAAACTCATTGTCGGTGGAGCCGCCGAGGATCTGGGTATCGCGGTCCTGGAATTCCTCATCCAGCTTGCCGAAGGCTGCGATCTCAGTCGGGCACACAAAGGTGAAGTCCTTCGGGTAGAAGAATACAACCTTCCACATCCCCTGGTACTTGTCCAAAGACACCTGCTCGAAGTAATCCTCCGGCTGGTTAGCGTTGACGTCGTGGAGGTCGCCGCCCTTCAGCGCAGTCAGTTCGAACTCTGGGAACTTCTCACCAACGGTCAAGATAGGCATAGAAGATTCAACTCCTTCAATAGTCACAACAATGCACAAAAGTGATGTAAATCTCTACGACCGCACACCATTCTACCTTTTAGCTGGTACGCAGCCGCTCGCTTGTTAAGTATGCCACGAACCCCCTCGCACGTCAATAGGCCCGACGAATTAGAGATGTTAGAGTTATAGGCATGAACAATAAGGAGTATCGCCCAACCCTCGCCCAGTTGCGCACCTTCGTCACGATTGCGGAGAACAAACACTTTGGCTCCGCGGCCGCCAAACTCGATATCTCCCAGCCTTCGCTCTCCCAAGCACTCGTCGCCCTCGAACAAGGCTTGGGAGTCCAGCTCATCGAGCGCTCTACCCGCAAAGTCATCGTGACGTCCACCGGCGAGGCGCTCCTCCCCTACGCCAAGGCAACGCTCGAAGCGTCCGATGCCTTCCTCAGCCAAGCCCACGGTGCAAGCGGTACGTTAACTGGCCCCCTCACCATCGGAATCATCCCCACCATCGCGCCCTATATTTTGCCGGGGCTGCTGAAATCCATCAGCGAAACCTACCCCGATCTAGAACCACGCTTCGTCGAGGAACAGACTCAACACCTGTTAGACAAGCTGCGCGAGGGCAGCTTAGACCTCGCTGTGGCCGCACTGCCCACCGAGGCCACCGGGATGGTCGAGACTCCTCTCTATAGCGAATCCTTTACCGTCGTAACACCGGCAGGACACCCGCTCGCGGGGCGCGAGGATCTCACACTCGAAGAGCTTGCAGACCTTGACCTTTTGCTGCTTGACGACGGCCACTGCCTCCGCGACCAAGTCCTCGACCTATGCCGTCGCGCCAAGGTAAACCCCTCCGAAGCCACCAATGCCGTCACCCGAGCATCGTCGCTGACCACTATCCTGCAGCTCGTCATGGGAAATCTAGGCACTACCCTTGTCCCTGAATCAGCGCTCGCAACGGAATGCCAAAACCCGCAGCTTGCGGTCGCCCGTTTCGCCCCCACGGTAACAGCGGAGCGCCCGGTTGGACTCGTTTTCCGATCGTCTGCTGCCCGCGCTGATGAATTTCGGGCCTTTGGTTCTTTGGTCACCGCCGCCTTCCAGGACGCTGCGGAACGCTCCCGAGCCCTTTTCCCGGCCTCGTAATTCAAGCCCCCAACTCTGATGGCTTTAAATACTACAAAGCCGCCCTTGGCTTACCTCTTGTAGCCCGGCCCGCCTCGGTAGGCGGTGGCTGGGCAAGAGGAAAGCTTAGGCGGCGTTGCGTTATAGGTTTGGCTTAAGCCTTAAGCTGCCGGAGCATAACGCCCCTGGCACTGGCGGCACAGGTGCGCTGTCGCCAGCTGAAGGGCCGGCGCGATAATAATCAGAGCCAAGCCCAAGGTAATAAGGGACGCGAAACCCAAGAGGCCAGACAGGACAATAAACAGCAAAAGGTGGCTGTAGTTTTCCTTGCCCAGCTTGAGTCCCTGGGAGAAAGCCTCGCCGATCGAGGAGGTATCGGCTGCCAACCAGGGCATGAGGGTAAAGAAGGGCTGAATAAACAGCGCAATCAGCATCACTACAAGGAGCCCACCAAAGATGGAGCCAACGAGCGCGAAAACATCGCTCTGGCTGAGTTGCTCCGGATTCTGGAGATCCATCGAAGAGACTCCACCCAGGCCGACAACAAACAGAACGACGACCACGATGACGATGGAAATCGCGACAAGAACACCCAAAACAAGGTTCACTACGAGTGGCGGCACCCAGCGAACTCCCTGGAACAGGGTTCCCCATGTGGGGCTCGGCTTATCGATTTCACGGTAGGCCAAACGATAGACGACCAGAGAAATGACAAAGGACAGGATGGACACCGCGAAGGAGAAGAGGTCCAACATGACGGAGGTCTCCGCCCCTTCGGCGCTCTGCGTACCGACGCTGATTCCAATTTGTGGGACAAACTGAATAGCAAACACGACAACGGCGCCCAACACCCACAAAAGTGCGTTGCCGAGCGTGGCCTTGAATCCCCATTTGATCGCTTCGATAGCGCTGACTGGACCCGTATAGGCCGGACCGGCTCCTGGGCCGGGGCCCTCATGACCGGAGCTATTTCCATAGCTCGCACCGGCATAACCCGGCTGGCCAGCATCGTACCCACCATAGGACTGAGAGCCGTAAGCTCCGCCGCCATAGTTGCCATAGTTGCCGGATTGACCGAAACCAGCCTGGTCTTCCGGGTGGCTGGTGGGTTCGTACTTTGGAAGTCCACCTGTGTTCCCGGAGGAATTACCGGGGCCGTTCTGCGGGTTGCTCCCGAACCCTCCGTTGGAGCCGTTGTCCTCCGGATTCGAACCAAAAGGATTAGTCATTGATTGTGCCCTTCTTTAATCATTGTTCACACAGTCACCACGAGGGTAACATTTTCTCTACCTGGACCTGTGAGCGAATAGCCTTCCGAGTAGACTTTTAGGTCAACTATGACTGCTACTCGCGAAGATCTTTACGGCGCTCTCACAACAGTTTCTTTGAGTGATGAGCGCGCATTCCGTCGCCGCCTGCGCAAGGCTCGCTCTCCTAAGGCCCTTGCTGCGATCCAGGCCGATATCACAGCCGCCCAAGACAAGGTGAGCACCATCGATGCCAACGTGCCGCCGATTACCTACCCCGAGGAGCTTCCCGTCACCGGACGCCGCGACGATATCGCCGAGGCGATCGAAAAGAATCAGGTAGTCATCATCGCTGGTGAAACCGGTTCGGGAAAGACCACACAGATTCCAAAAATCTGCCTGGAACTCGGCCGCGGCCGGCGGGGGCTCATTGGCCATACCCAGCCGCGGCGACTAGCAGCGCGTACCGTCGCCGAGCGCATTGCAGAAGAACTTGATCAGTCCATCGGGGACACAGTCGGCTATGCCATTCGCTTCGATGACAAAGTCTCCTCCACCACCGCCGTGAAGCTCATGACCGACGGCATCCTGCTGGCAGAGATGCAGCGCGACCGTTTCCTCAATGCCTACGACACGATCATTATCGATGAGGCACACGAGCGCTCACTCAACATCGACTTCCTCTTGGGCTACCTCAAGCGGCTGCTTCCCAAGCGTCCGGATCTGAAGGTCATCATCACCTCAGCAACGATTGATCCCGAGCGCTTCGCCGAACACTTCGCGGACGCTGGGGGCAAACCTGCCCCCATCATCGAGGTCTCCGGGCGCACCTACCCCGTGGAGATCCGCTACCGCCCGCTCGAGGTCGAATCGGGCGGCAAGACCATCGACCTCGATCCTCTCGACGCCCTCTGCGAAGCCATCGAGGAGCTCATGGCCGAAGGCGAAGGAGATATTCTGTGCTTCTTCCCCGGAGAGCGCGATATCCGCGACGCCATGGAGGCCATCGAGGGGCGCCACTGGCGCAACGTGGAGGTCACTCCGCTCTTCGGACGCCTGTCCAACCAGGAACAACATCGCGTTTTCCGCTCGCACCGCGGACGGCGCATCGTGCTCTCCACCAACATTGCTGAGACCTCATTGACGGTGCCCGGCATTCGCTACGTCGTGGATACGGGAACGGCGCGTATATCGCGCTATTCCACGCGCACCAAGGTGCAGCGCCTCCCCATCGAGCCGATCTCCCAAGCAAGCGCCAACCAGCGCTCGGGCCGCTGTGGCCGCGTTGCGGATGGCATCGCCATCCGCCTGTACAGCGAGCAGGATTTCCTATCCCGCCCGGAGTTTACGGATCCCGAGATTCTGCGCACCAACCTGGCCAGCGTCATCCTACAGATGATTTCGCTGCGCCTTGGGGACATTGCTGACTTCCCCTTTGTCCAACCCCCTGAGCCGAAGGCCGTACGAGACGGCCTACTTCTTCTGCACGAACTGGGCGCCCTCGAGGGCAAAGAAAAAGACGGACTACCTGTCCTGACCCGAATAGGACGCGATCTTGCCCGCATCCCCGTAGATCCACGCATGGCCCGCATGCTGGTCGAGGCCAAGACTTCCGGTTGTCTCCACGACGTCATGGTCATCGTTGCTGCCATGACGATTCAAGATGTGCGCGAGCGGCCCAGCGACAAGCAAGCTCAAGCCGACCAGGCACATGCCCGCTTCAAGGATAAAACCTCCGACTTTGTGGCCATGCTCAACCTGTGGGACTTTGTCCAGGAAGCTCGCGATGAGATGAGCGGCAATGCTTTCCGCAAACGGATGAAGGCCGACTTCCTGCACTATATGCGCATCCGCGAGTGGTTCGATCTGGTGAGGCAGCTGCGGGACGTCGCCAAGCAGCTCGGGTGGAAAGCCCAGGAAAGCACAGAGCGTCGCCCCGATGACATCCATATGGCCTTGCTTTCTGGACTGTTGTCTAATATCGGCGCGCGTGATGGCAACTCTAAGGAGTTCATTGGTGCACGCAATACCCGCTTCCTCGTCTTCCCCGGATCGGCACTGGCAAAGAAACCGCCCGAGTTCGTCATGGCGGCTGAGTTGGTGGAAACGTCGCGCCTGTGGGCGCGCGACGTTGCTGCCATCGACCCAGCATGGGTTGAAAAGCTGGCGAAGGATTTGCTGAAGCACAACTATTCTGACCCGACGTGGTCGCGAAAGCGCGGCTCTGCGGTCGTCACCCAACGCTCGACGCTTTATGGCGTCACTGTTGTCGCCGACCGGACCGTGCCCTATCACCGCGTGGATCCTGAGGCAGCGCGCGATATGTTCATCCGTAACGCGCTAGTCGACGGCGACTGGACCACCCACCACCACTTCTTCCACGACAACAAGCGCAAACTCGCCGAGGCCTCCGAATATGAGGAGAAGGCCCGCCGGCGCGGACTCGTCGTGGACGAAGACAGTCTCTTCGATTTCTACGATCAGCGAATCCCTGCGTCTGTCACCACCGCTCGGCATTTCGATTCCTGGTGGAAAAAGCAGAAGAACAAGCATTCCTTGGACTTCGACCCAGAAGCGCTCCTTGAGGAGGACCACGATGTCACCGAGGATGCCTTCCCCGACCGCTGGTTGAAGGGAAGCATCGACTACGACTTGTCCTACAAGTTCGAGCCGGGCGATCCACTCGACGGTGTCACGCTCATGGTTCCCGTCCCGCTCCTCGCGGGGTTGGACACAGAAGGCTTCGATTGGCTGGTACCGGGCCTGCGCCTAGAGCTCATAACAGAGCTTATTCGCTCGCTGCCGAAGGCGCTTCGACGCACCGTGGTTCCGGCACCCGAGTTCGCTGAACGCGCACTGCCCAAGCTCTTGCCCTATGAGGGCACACTCACCGAGCAACTCGCTGCGATTTTGCAAGAGATGGGCGGCCAAGGCATCAACGCCGGCGATTTCCGCCCCGACCAGCTCCCTCCGCATCTGCGCATGAACTATGCCGCAGTGGACAAGCGGGGCAAGGTCATCGACTCAGACCGCAACTTGCAGGCTCTGGTCCAACGCCAAGCCGGCCACATTTCCTCCTCGGTCTCACGCGTTGGCCGCGCCGCCGAATCCACTGCGGTCAAGGAATGGACGGAGGATACGCTCGGCGCCATCGATGAGGAAGTGGTAACCGTCGTCGATGGGCATGAGGTCACCGCCTACCCCGCGCTCGTAGCGACCAAGGACGGCGTGGCGCTCAAGGTCCATCCCACCAAGGCGGCTGCCGACGCCTCCATGATCACCACCACCCTAACCTTGCTGCTCCGAGAAATTACGGTGAATACGCAGCAGATGGTCAAAGGGCTTCCTCTACAGCAGCGGGTAGCCGTCGACTCCTACCCCCACGGCGGGGCGGAAGGACTTGTCAGCGATGCCCGGGTAGCCGCAGTACGCGACATCATGATGGAAAAGGGCGGCCCCGTGCGCACCCCCGGTGACTTCAATGCATTGCTCAACGCGGTCAAACCGGAGGTCCCGGGCAGAGTGCGCCAGGCAGTCGTTGCAATTGCGCCGGGCCTGGCAGAGTATTCCAATCTGAATGCTGAGCTGAAGCACTGGGAGGGGCCGGCCATCGATGATATTCGGGCCCAGCTCAATTTCCTGTTGCCCGCGCACGCCATCACCGTCCACGGGATCCAACATCTGCGCCATCTACCGCGCTATATCCAGGCCGCGCGCATCAGGCTTGAGGAAATGAACGTGGACCCGGACCGCGATGCTGACCGGCAGGCAGACGTCGACGAGGCCAAAGCCTATGTGGCCAATCGGTTGCGTTCCCTGCCTCCTGGCCGTGAAAAGACGCGTGAGGTTAAAGACATCTACTGGATGATTGAGGAACTGCGCGTATCGCTCTTCGCACAACGCCTGGGCACTGCCCACGCGGTGTCTTTGAGGAGAATCCAAAAGGCAGTGGATAAATTACGCTAAAAGCTATCGCGGTCGCGCCGACGCATGAGGCGGATTTCTGATTCGAAGTCGTCGGCGCTTTCAAAAGACTTATACACGGACGCAAAGCGCAGGTAGGCCACTTCATCGAGATCTCGCAGAGGTTCCAGGATGGCAAGGCCGATGTCATTGGCGTTTACTTGCGAGGAGCCGTGACTGCGCACGGTCTCTTCAACTTCTTGAGCGAGCTTCTTCAAAGCATCATCGCTAACGTCGCGCCCCTGACATGCACGTTTGACGCCTCGGATCAGCTTGTCGCGACTGAAAGGCTCAGCCAAGCCATTTCGCTTGACTACTGACAAGACTGCTTTCTCGATGGTGGTGAAGCGACCTTTGCACGCGGCGCATTCGCGACGCCGCCGGATCGAGGTTCCACTGTCGATCACGCGCGAGTCAATAACGCGTGATTGTTCGTTGTGACAGAACGGGCAATACACAGTGCCGTATCCTTCCTTTCGACCAATGCGCACATGCTGCTGGCCCAAGGAATTCTAGCGCGAAGACACGACCGTCGTGGACGAAGAGGTGCTCGCACTGTCAACCTCACTATCGATACTGAGGCCACCCCATACTGTGCCGATGAATACCGCGGCGCCAAAGACTGCTCCGAGCACATAGTTACCTACGTTCGACCGACTACGACGGCTGCCCGATGTTGCTCCGGCGGCCGAAACCTGGGAATTCACCGGATTTTCCGGACGGCACTGTGTTCTATCGTTTACGGCAAGAGTTCGAACACGAGACGGCCCATACGGAAGGTTGCGCGGGGCATCAGACGTGAGCGACCGAGACTGAGCGGGATCCCAGACCGCCGCTGGCGGCACTAGCACAGCCCGATTACTAGACTTCTCGAGGGCCACCCCGCGCAGTACAGAGGCATTGTTTAATGCGATAGCCATGACGGTTCCTTTCTAGGTCTTCCTTATTCAATGAGACAATGCCCGAAGTGTACGAACAAAGCCCGACATTTTCGAACATCACCTTCGATCAACCGTTCGATTTGGTGTGTATGTTCGATTTATAGCAGGCCTTCGAAAATTTGTCCACACTCGGGCGGCGTTAGTCGAACATTTTTTCTTTCCGTGCTAAAAAGGGAAGCGGAAGTATCACCAGCAGCCCACTCCCACTTATGTCCGGCACACCAAAGCCGCGCACATCATCTCTGCACACCCCGACAGTTCCTAGGAGCAAGAATGGCCCGCAATCCAAAGCGAAGCGACCACCCTTCCCTCGATTCACTTTCCCCTCGCCAACGCCGCATCTTGGAAGTAATCCATGACGCCGTCATGTTGCGCGGCTATCCGCCAAGCATCCGCGAAATCGGTGACGCAACAGGCCTCCAGTCCACCTCGTCCGTGGCCTATCAGTTAAAGCAGCTGGAAGAGAAGGGCTTCCTTCGCCGCGATCCAAACAAGCCACGAGCTGTTGATGTGCGCCATTTCCCCGGCGCCGACGACCCCAAAAAGCCCGGACGAAAGACCGGGCAGGCAATCGCATCATCGGGAACCTCCACCCCTGACGCACCCGAAGACGCCGCCACCCCAAACTACATTCCTGTTGTGGGCCGCATTGCTGCTGGTTCCCCCATCACCGCCGAGGAGAACATCGACGCCTACTTCCCCATGCCGGGTGAAATCCTAGGCAGCGGCGAACTATACATGCTGCAAGTCGTGGGAGATTCAATGCAGGATGCGGGAATCCTCAACGGGGATTGGGTTATTATTCGCTCGCAGTCTGTTGCAGAAGAAGGCGAGTTCGTAGCCGCACTTTTGGACGGTGAAGAAGCGACCGTGAAGGAATTTCACCGAGATTCCTCCGGTGTATGGCTCCTCCCCCACAACGACGCCTACTCACCCATCAAGGGCGATGAAGCCGAAATCATGGGCAAGGTAGTATCCGTATTCCGCAAACTCTAGAAACCATCCACCTCAGCGCTCCCTCAGGCCTTCCCCGCTCCACACCAATCACCCACTCGGTGCGGGCGAACCGGACTGGGGGATTGTTTCTTTTTACCCCCTTGTGTGTGTACATGCCCGATTTCGACCGTTTTAGCGTCCGAGATCACACATTCGGATACTTGCAGTACAACTATAGGTTTTAGTGACTAAGGCACGCATTCGATGTGAGCTTTTCTTTGTTTAGTTCCGTTTTGTTCGCATTCAGTGGGACAATAGAAGTATCGCCACAACATCCGTTGTTCTTTTCGTTCACACGCCCCAGCCCCTTTTCCTTCACCGGCGGGCGCAGTGACCACCACAAGGCAGACTTCATTTGGAGGAACCATGTACGCAGAAGAGCGTCGCCGACAAATTGCGTCATTGACCGCTGTAGAAGGACGAGTCAATGTCACAGAGCTCTCCGAGCGCTTCGATGTCACCGCTGAGACGATTCGCCGCGATCTCGCGGTCTTGGACCGAGAGGGAGTTGTGCACCGAGTTCATGGCGGTGCAGTCGCCTCCCAATCCTTCCAGACCGCCGAATTCACCCTTGATACTCGCCAACGTTCGGCCACGGGCGCCAAAATGGCAATCGCACGCGCCGCACTAGAGCAGCTTCCCGACGGAGGAAGCATCTTTCTCGATGCCGGAACCACCACGAATGCGCTTGCCGATCTCATAGGCCAGCGCTACTCGGCCGGGCAATTCAGCATTGTGTCGAATAGTCTCCCGATCGCTCTTTCACTAGCCAGCAACGGGGTATCTGACGTCCAGCTGCTGGGAGGCACCGTGCGCGCGATTACCCAGGCCGTCGTCGGTGACACTGCGCTTCGCACCATGGCCCTGATGCGTGCTGACGTCGCCTTCATCGGAACCAATGCTCTAACCATTGACCACGGGCTCTCTACGGCCGATTCGCAAGAGGCGGCTATCAAGTCAGCATTCGTCACCAATGCACACCGCGTTGTCGTGCTGTGTGATTCATCGAAGTTGGGCAACGACTACTTGGTCAGCTTTGCATCACTCGATGAGATTGATGTCGTCATTACCGACGCTGCCGCCCCCGATTCCTACGTTGAGGCTCTGCGCGAGCACGGCATCGAGGTGATTGTCGCCGCGGACAAGTAGGCGCTTTCACCAATAGATCAATTCAGCACCCATAGATCAATTCAGGAGGTGTGCACCCCGCATGATGAGGGCGCACACCTCCTGTGCAATTCAGCGCTCTAAGCGGACTGGTATTCCTCCAGCAGCGCAATCACTGCGGCACGAGCGTCCGCTGGGCTTTCGGCGTTGACAGCCGCCTCTGCCATCTTCTGGCACTGCTCAAGGCTGAGCTCAGCCAGCTGCGCACCGACGCCAGCAACCGCAGTCGACGCCGCCGACAGCGAAGTCACACCTAGGCCAGTCAACACGCAGGCAAGCATGGGATCAGCTGCGGCTTCGCCACAGACGCCAACCGGAACGTTGTTATCGCGCCCCACCACGCAGGTGTGCTGAATCAGGCGAAGGACAGCAGGCTGCCACGGATCGGTCAAGTAGGCCAGCTGCGGCGACAGACGGTCCGCGGCCATGGTGTACTGCGTCAGATCATTGGTACCAATGGACACGAAATCGAGGTGCGGCATGATGGTATCCGCCATCAAGGCTGCGGCGGGAACCTCAATCATCGCACCGGCAGTCAAACCGCGCTCGCGGCACAGACCAGCGAACCATTTCGCTTCCACTGCTGTAGCCACCATCGGCGCCATAACCCACGTCGTAGCCCCATCTCCGCGCTTTTCCGCGGCTTGGGCGATAGCGTCGAGCTGACGAGTCAACAGCGCCTCGTTGTCGCGGGCGATGCGCAAACCACGAACGCCCAATGCGGGGTTTTCTTCCGAGTCCAAGGTGGCATAGGAAATCGGCTTATCCGAACCGGCGTCGAGCGTGCGTACAACGACCTTGGACTCCGGGAAAGCGTTGAAAACCTTGCCGTAGATGCGCGCTTGCTCCTCGACGGTCGGTTCCTCGCTGGCAGAGAGGAAGGACAGCTCCGTGCGGTATAGGCCGATGCCTTCTGCCTGCGAGTCAGAGGCAATGCGGGCCGCGTTTCCGTCAGCAACGTTGGCCAGCAACTGCACGCGATGACCATCCTTGGTCTGGGCTGGTCCCCGCCACTGGGCAACTCGTGCCGCCTTCTCACGGTATTCCTCCACGGCCTTCAGCGCGGAGGCACGATCTGCACCCAGGGACACCGATCCTACGGAGCCATCGACGAAGAGCTGGGTGCCAGCCTCAATCGTTCGCAGCTTAGCGCCCACTGCCACGATGCAGGGAAGATCAAGCTGGCGAGCAATAATTGCGGTGTGGCTGGTTGGCCCGCCAAGCTCGGTCACGAGCGCCTTGATGTGAGTGGTGTCCAAGGTTGCGGTATCCGCCGGGGCTAGATCGTCAGCCAGCAGTACAGCCTCTCCTTCGACCATGGGTAGGCCCGGCTCTTGCTCACCGCGCAGCTGAGCAATCACTCGATCGCGCACGTCCTTGAGGTCCGTCGTGCGCTCAGCCATGACGCCGCCGGCGGCCTCAAACATGGTGACAAACCTGTCCGTGGCCCCCACAACTGCATACTCGGCGTTCTTACCGCCGCGAATACCCTTGCGCACTGCCTTGTGCCAGCCTCGATCCTTGACCATTCCGGCGGTTGCGCCAAGAACTTCAGCCGCTTGGCCTTCGGCCCCAGCTGCGCGCTGTTCTAACCGGCTAGCAACCATATCTACCGCTTCGAGGAAGCGATCGTATTCGGCATCACGTTGCTCTTCCGCCACGGTTTCTCCAGCCGTGGGCAGTTCTGGGCGTGGGCGGACCCACACCGCCTCAGCGTATGCAACGCCAGCGACGACGCCGGTGCCTTTAATGATGGATGGGGATGCGTTTTCCATGACACATTTCCTTACGGAGACGATGTTTTCTCTTTCCAGATCATCACAAGTCGGCCAAAAATGCAACGAAACCCACAGTGATTCCATTGACATTCGGACACATACGGGCAATAATCAACATTAAGCAACATTAATTTCACGCTGACAACGGGCAATCCGCACCGAAGCTCTTGTTCACGCCGCTGAGGCGCGTTTGCCCCCAATATACGCACTCCGCGAAAGGGGACATTCTCCACGATGATCCTTACTTTGACCCCCAACCCGAGCATCGACGCCACCGTGCGCTTGAACGAGGAACTCGAACCTGGTGCTGTTCACCGCGCAGGATCCGTCTCCAGCGTTGCCGGTGGTAAAGGCGTCAACGTTACGCACGCGGTAACGCTCGCCAACGTCGACAGCCTGGCGCTGCTCCCCGCCGTTGCCTCCGATCCTTTCCTGGTCCTCGCGGCCGACGCATCGATTCCCGTGCAGGCCGTGCCCACTCACAGCGCGGTGCGTACCAACACCACTCTGACCGAGCCGAATGGCCGCACGACCAAGCTCAATGGCCCCGGCGCCACGCTCGATGCGGACGTGCAGCAAGCCGTTGTACAGGCACTCGCAGAACACTGCGCCGACGCCGAGTGGTTAGTCATGGCAGGTTCTCTCCCCCAAGGCGTTCCCACCGACTGGTACACGCAGCTCATCCGGGTAGCCCGCGAAGCCAACCCTGACCTCCGCATAGCCGTCGATACCTCTGATGCGCCCATGGTGGCTCTCGGTGACAACCTCGAAGTAACCAGCCCCGACCTCATCAAGCCAAACGGCCTCGAGCTGGGCCAGCTTGCAGGTGTCGATGGTCAGGCCCTTGAGGCCGCCGCCGAAGACGGCGACTTCAGCGGAGTGGTTGAGGCCGCGAGGGTCGTCGTCAAGCGCGGCATCCCCGAGGTTCTTGTCACCCTGGGTGGCGCTGGCGCGGTGCTGGTCACGGCCAATGAAGCATGGGCTGCTACTCCCCCGCCGATTACCCTGCGCTCCACCGTGGGTGCCGGCGATTCTTCGCTCTCCGGCTATATCCTCGCCCGCCGCTCCGGCGCCTCGTACCCCGAGGCCCTGCGCCAGGCTGTGGCCTACGGTTCAGCAGCCGCAGCACTCCCGGGAACCCAAATTCCAACCCCCGAAGAACTAGATATCGAACACACGACGGTTTCGGCCGTCACCGGCCTTTAGCAGTACTGAGGAGTACCTACCGATGTCATCACAACTCATCACCACCGACCTCGTGGCGCTCGACGCCGACTTCGGTGACAGCATCGAATCAGTCATTACCAATCTGGCCTCGCTTGTTCACGACACCGGCCGCGCTACCTCCGTGGACGAGCTGGCAGGCCCGGCCATCGCGCGTGAAGCCAAAGCCGGCACCGGTGTCCCCGGCGGCGTTGCCATCCCGCACTGCCGCTCTGCTGCCGTGTCTGAACCCACCCTGGCCTTCGCCCGTCTCTCGCGCGGGGTCGACTTCTCCGGCCCCGACGGTGACGCCCACTTGGTGTTCCTCATCGCTGCTCCGGAAGGAGGCGGCAAGGCCCATCTGAAGATTCTCTCGAAGCTCGCTCGCGCGCTGGTGAAGAAGGACTTCCTGGAAGCCCTTCGAACTGCGAAGACCAAAGAAGAGATCGTCTCCCTCGTCCTCGACGTTGTCAACGCAGAAAAGCCGAAGAAGAAGGCTGCAGCTACCGAATCAGCATCCACTGCAGGTGCGAGTGCAGCGGCAGCGGCTCCTGCTTCGAGCAAGACTGCAGAGTCGAAGAAGACGCGCATCGTGGCCGTCACCGCATGCCCGACCGGCATTGCTCACACGTACATGGCTGCCGATGCCCTCACTCAAACCGCCGAGGAACGCGACGACGTCGAGCTCACCGTGGAGACCCAGGGGTCCTCCAACAACACCTCTGTTTCGGCAGACACGATTGCGGCTGCCGACGCCGTGATTTTCGCTACCGACGTGGGCGTTCGTGACCGTGAGCGCTTCGCCGGCAAGCCGGTCATCGAATCTGGCGTCAAGCGCGCCATCAACGAACCGGGCGTGATGATCGATGAGGCCATCGCCGCCTCGAAGAACCCCAACGCGCACAAGGTGGCAGGAACTGCCGGCGCGTCCTCCTCTAGCGCTGAGGAAGATGGCCAGGGTCTGGGCTGGGGCAAGCGTATTCAGCAAGCCATCATGACCGGCGTTTCTTACATGGTTCCGTTTGTTGCCGCGGGCGGCCTCCTCCTGGCACTGGGATTCCTCTTCGGTGGCTACGACATGGCCAACGGTTGGCAGGCCATCACCACCGACTACTCGCTGACCAACTTGCCGAGCCATGACGTCATGGTCGACGGCGAAATGATGACCTTCAAGAAGGCAGGGTTCGCCCTGTACATCGGCGCCGTGCTCTTCGCCATCGGTCAAGCATCGATGGGATTCATCGTCGCGGCGCTCTCCGGCTACATCGCCTTCGCGCTGGCAGGCCGCCCAGGCATCGCGCCGGGCTTCGCGGGTGGTGCCATTGCCGTGACTCTCGGCGCTGGCTTCATCGGCGGTCTTGTCACCGGTCTCATTGCTGGCTTTGTTGCGATGTGGATTGGCAAGTGGAAGGTACCGCGTTGGATCGGCTCCCTCATGCCTGTCGTTATCATCCCGCTGCTCGCCACGATGATCACTGGCTTGCTCATGTACCTGCTTCTCGGCGCCCCGCTGGCCGCCATCATGGAGGGCCTGCAGAACTGGCTGTCCTCGATGTCTGGTTCCTCCGCTGTCCTTCTGGGCATCATCCTCGGCCTGATGATGTGCTCCGACCTGGGTGGCCCGGTCAACAAGGCTGCCTACCTCTTCGCCACCGCAGGCCTGTCCACGGGCGACGAGGCCTCCATGAAGATCATGGCCGCCGTCATGGCCTCCGGCATGGTTCCGCCAATTGCACTGTCCATCGCGACCTTTGTGCGCAAGAACCTGTTCACGCCTGCGGAGCAGGAGAATGGTAAGTCCGCGTGGCTGCTGGGCCTGTCTTTCGTCTCCGAGGGCGCCATTCCGTTCGCTGCCGCCGACCCGCTGCGTGTCATCCCTTCGATGATGCTCGGTGGCGCGGTCACTGGTGCGCTGTCGATGTCCCTGGACGTCATGTCTCGCGCCCCGCACGGCGGAATCTTCGTTATCTTCGCCATCGAACCTGCGTGGGCGTACTTCGTGGCCATCCTTGCCGGCGTCATCGTGTCCACCATCGCGGTCATCGCGATGAAGCGATTCTGGCCCAACAAGGCTGCTGAAGAGGCTGCAGCAAAGGCCGACATGGCCAAGGCTGCCGCCTAACCCTTAACCCGCGTACACTTGTAAGCACGAAATACCGTAATTCGAAAGGATTATCATCATGGCTTCTAAGACCGTCAAGGTTGGTTCCTCCGTCGGACTGCACGCACGCCCGGCTTCCATCATCGCAGACGCTGCCGCTGAGTTCGATGAGGACATCTTCCTCGCCCTCGTTGGCGATGAGGACGAGGATGAGACCGATGCTGCTTCCTCCCTCATGATCATGGCTCTCGGCGCCGAGCAGGGCGACGAAGTCACCGTGACCTCCGAGAACGAGGCGGCTGTCGAGAAGATCGCCGGCCTCATCGAGCAGGACCTCGACGCTTCCTAAAGCACTTCCCGTTTATAGAACGGCAGCTCCCGCTTCCCTCTTGCGCTGAGGGTGGCGGGAGCTTTTCGTTGCTTGGTTGTCTAGCAAAAGGTTCTAGTCATCGGGCTCTACTCAAACGGTTTTGCTGGGGGCAAGGAAACCATATAGAGGTGCCTATAAGGTTCACTTGACCCCAAGAAAACCTTCTGACCCGAACCATGTGAGTAGAACCATGTGGATGCGCTGCCTCATACCGCAGAGGGACCGAAGTAAAAGCACCTTATGCAGACTTCTGCACACATTCACCTGTGGTTTTGCATAAATACGCGTCCAGATGGTGCTTTTGCTCCGGTCCCTTATCCTCGCTAGTCGGCGGAAGCGCCTCTAGTACTTCGCGCCGCGGCCTTCACCGATGGTGCCGTAAAGCTTCTTCATCACTGGGTAGAGCACGATGATGCCGACGGAGCCCCAGGCAATGCCTTCGAGGGTCACGCCGAAGACGTCGAGCGTGAGGTTGCCAATGCCCGCGATGAGCGCCACTGCCGCCGCAGTGAGGTTCACCGGGTTGTTGAAGTTGACCTTGTTGTCCATCCAGATGCGCACGCCAAGCATGCCGATGAGGCCGTAGAGGACGATGCAAGCACCGCCCAGCACGCCGGTGGGGATGGTGAAGATAAGCGCGCCAAACTTCGGGATGAAGGCCAGCGCGATAGCGGTAACAGCAGCCACCCAATAGGCGGCCGTCGAGTAGACACGGGTGGCGGCCATGACTCCGATGTTCTCCGCGTAGGTTGTGGTGCCGGAACCACCGAAACCACCGGCCAGGGAGGTGGCCAGGCCGTCCGCGATGAGAGCATCGCCAGCGAGATCATCGAGGTCGCGCTTGGTCATCTCAGAGACCGCCTTAACGTGGCCGACATTTTCAGCAATCAGAACGACCAACACCGGAAGTGCTGCCGCGATGGCTGAAACGTGGAACTCCGGCGCATGGAACTGCGGGAAGCCAATCCAAGCCGCCTCGCGGATAGACTCCACCGCGCCCTCACCGAGGTTGCCTGTGGCGGCCGCGAAAGCCCAGCCGACGACGACACCAATCAGAATCGACAGACGCGAAACCATGCCCCGCCCAGCGACAGTGGCGAGGATGATGACCGCCAGCGTCACCGTGGCAACCAGCGGCTGGCTCGAATAGTTGGTGGCCGCATTGGGAGCCAAGTTGAGGCCGATCAGCGCAACAATGGCACCGGTGACGGCCGGCGGCATGACAGCGTCGAGGACCTTTCGGCCCGCCGCCTTCACCGCGAGACCAATGGCCACCAAGACCAGGCCAGTCACGAGGACGGAACCTGCCTGCGCGCCAATGCCGTACTGCTGGGAGGCGCTCAACGGCGCAATGAACGCGAAGGAGGAACCTAGGTAAGAAGGCAGGCGGTTGCGGGTAATCAGGAGGAACAGTATCGTTCCCAAACCCGAAAACAGTAGCGTCGTGTTGACCGGGAATCCGGTCAGGGTGGGCACGAGCAACGTCGCGCCGAACATGGCCACCACGTGCTGCATGCCGATGCCGATGGTGCGGCCCCAGCTCAATCGTTCTTCGGGTGCGACAACCGCGCCCGGCTTAATCGTCTTTCCGTCCCCGTGGACGGCCCAGCCAAAATTACTCACGAGCCCTAATTATGGCTCACGCGAGCACCGAAACCTAAGCGTCTTGGTCAGAAACTCGAAATTCTTTGAGCTCGGCGGCGACGGAGGCTGGCAGGCGGACGTCGACAAGCGTGCCCTCCCCCGTGTAGTCCTCGCCGCGCACGGTGCCTTGGGTGTGGATGCGATCGATCACGTCCCCGCGGGTAAACGGCACGAGAAGCCGCACGTGTTCATCCTGAGAGTTGAGGAACAGCTCCACGCGCGTGGTGAGCTCATCAATGCCCTCCCCCGTCTTGGCGGAAACATACACAACGTTGTCGCGGTCGAGGACGTGACGCAGTTCCGCCAACACCAGCGGATCGGCCTGGTCAATCTTATTGATCACGACGATCTCCGGCGGTGCCTCCTCACCGGTCTCCTTCACGATGTCATAAATGACCTGGTTAACGGCCTCTATCTGCTTCAGCGGGAAGGGATCCGACCCGTCCACCACGTGCAGCATCAGGTCTGCTGCGAGGACCTCCTCCAAGGTGGACTTGAAGGCTTCCACCAACTGCGTGGGCAGATGGCGCACGAACCCAACGGTATCGGTGAAGACGACCTGGCGGCCATCGGCAAGCTCGGCGCGGCGAGTGGTGGGATCCAAGGTCGCGAACAGCGCGTCCTCCACCAGCACGCCGGCACCCGTCATTGCATTAATGAGGGAGGACTTGCCAGCGTTGGTGTAGCCGGCGATGGCGATCTGAGGGATCGTCGATGACGCACGGCGCGAACGCTTAATCTCACGTGCCGTTTTCATCGCCTTAAGCTCCTTGCGAAGCAGGGCCATCTGCGTGCGGATGCGGCGGCGGTCCGTCTCAATCTTGGTCTCACCGGGACCGCGCAGACCAACACCGCCGTTGGAACCAGCACGGCCGCCCGCCTGGCGCGAGAGGTTTCCACCCCAACCACGGGTATGGGTATAGAGGTATTCCAGCTGCGCGAGCGAGACCTGGGCCTTGCCTTCCTTGGACTTGGCGTGCTGCGCAAAGATATCCAGGATGAGCATGGTGCGGTCAATGACCTTGGTGTTGAGCGCACGCTCCAGGGCAGAGAGCTGACCGGGGGTTAGCTCGCCATCGCACACCACGGTATCCGCGCCAGTAGCAGCCACGATGTCCTTGAGCTCGTTCACTTTTCCCGAACCGATATAGGTGCCTGGATCCGGTTTATCTCGCTTCTGGTACAAGGCTTCGACGACTTCGGCTCCCGCGGTTTCCGTCAGAGCGGCTAACTCCGCCATCGTGGCCTCAACCTCGGCCACGGTACCTTCGGTCCACACTCCCACGAGCACCACTTGCTCAAGGCGCAGCTTTCGATACTCCACCTCGTAGCCATCGGTGGTGTCTTCCGCGCGGATGGTGGTCTCACGGTTTACTCGCCGGAAGGCGTTGCGCTCCGCAAGGTCGAGATCACCGGTAGTTGGCTCCTGTGAATTGGGCGCCGGCTCACCAAAAGCCTGCGCGAGGAGATCATCATGGGTTTCTTTTGTCATATGTCCCCTATTCTTGCACGTTGTCCCTCTCAACTGGGAATCTCCGCTTCCTGTTCCCACAGACTTCCGCAGCACGGTGACGTATCAGCGCTGGTTTTTGAGTCCCCTCTGAGACAGATACAATGGTGCGCATGACCGTGAAAGAAACCTCCCACCCAGAGATGCAGGCCATCGGCCTCAACTACGAGCGCTGGCAGGACGCCGTTGAGGCAGCCATTTCCAGCAATCAACTGGCAGTGACCGGGGAGGTTCGCGGGGGACAACTTATCCAGTTCGCGGATCCTTCCGGCGCGCAACTCAATATCCTTGCCGTCGAGCCTTTCGCCACCTTCATTGGTTTCGAGGGCGTTACCCAGGGCTTCGCCCACGTGTCGATGATTAATGATGTCTTGGCTTTCCTGGACATCATTGATCCTTTCGGCAACGTGCTCGCGCAGGCGACGGCAAATCTGGCGCAGGGCCCGCTCCTCGCTGACGAAGACACCCAGCAGTGGCAGCAAGTAGAGCTCACTGCGATGGGTCTCAACGTCTCCGCATTCGACAGCACAGACGCCTACGAAGCAGCGAAGGGAAGCTACCCGGCCACGTTTGAGTCCGTGGGTGCGGACATTGTCGCGGCTGGTTCCGGCGCCGAAACCCCCACCCCGCGCTGCACCTTTGCCGCACGGGTCATGGAATCCGAGTGGCGCCACAACCAGCTCACCGGTGAACGCTTCATTCATCTGGTCATGGATGGTGCATTCCCCTTCGATCTCTGCTTGCCCGAGAGCTTTGGAGACCTCCCGGTAAAGGATTCCGTTCTTGCGGGTTCGGCAATGCTGACCGCCTCGATCGCGCTGCCCACTGGTGGCTGTGGCGGCGAAGGCGGGTGCGCCTGCGGCTCCGGCGGCTGCGGCGGTCACTAGAACTTCCGTAGAGTAGTTCACATGAGTTTTTCCGCATCTCAGCGTCGCGGCCTCGCGCTGCTTCTCGCCGTGGTTACCGCTGCGGTGTTGATTCTGACGCTGAAGCTGCCGGGGGTTATCCTCGCCGCGTTTGTGTGCGCAGCGCTGTGGCTCTTTGCCGACGCCCGCCCCAACGCCTCGGAACATGCAGCACTGCGGGCTTCTATTGCGCTCACGGTGGAGGACATCACGGGAGTGCTTGAGGATTACGCGACGTTTGCCACGAGCGACGACGCAGAGTCCCTCGCCGACCGCACGTTGCACCGCCCGGCGCTTGTCGACGCCGACTGCGCCAACCCCGCCATCGAAGCGTTCCACTACGAGATGCATGGCGCGCAACGCTTCTTACGCCGCCTCGACGCTCGAGTAAACTCGCCGAATGCCGAGACAAGTGAGCTTGAATCCCTGCTCAAGGTAGCCGATGAGCGCGCCGCCGAGCTCAAAGAAGCCTGGCTCGCCGCCCGCCGCGCCGCCTTGGCCTTGGGAACCAATTACGAAAAGGAGGACGGACGCTAAACGCCGTCCTGAAAGCCCTATAGTGACGTTTCACCAGTTGCCACGATGCGCGAAGGGCCCGTCAGCGTGGAACCGTCCTCGGTGATTTCTACCTGGACCTGGCCGCCGGGGACGATGACGCGGACGCTACCGGTGATGCGGGAGGCGTCGGCAAGCGCGGCGCACGCTGCCGCCACCGTCCCGGTGCCGCACGAACGGGTCTCGCCCGAGCCGCGCTCGAAGACGCGCATGTGAACCGTTCCGTCCTCCAAGGGCGTGACCAGCTCAACGTTGACGCCAGCCGGGAAGAAGTCCGTATCAAATACCGGTTGCTCGAGGCGCTTTCCAGCCAATTCCTTTGCGCTAAGGTCTGGGATAACCGCCGCCAAATGGGGATTTCCCACGTCTACGCCAAGGCCGGCAAAGCTCTCCCCCGCCATCGACGCTGTGGAGACGCCGAGCACCTGTGCTGGGCCCATCTCCACGCTGACTTCGGCCGCCGAGTCGTTGAAGGAGTGCACGGTCACCTGCTTGGCTCCGGCGCGTGTGCCCACGGTGAAGGTATCCGTATCCACCAACCCCCGGGAGCGGACCCAGTGCGCGAAGACCCGGGTGCCGTTGCCACACATCTCCGCAATCGAGCCATCTGCGTTGCGGTAGTCCATGAACCAGTCCTCCGCAGCGATACCCGGCGCGAGTTCCTCAATCTCCCCATTGGCAAGCAGCTGACCGGCGCGGATAACGCGCAGCACGCCGTCCGCGCCGATTCCCGCACGACGGTCGCACAGAGCCACTACCTTTTCCGGCGGCAGCGCCTCTGTTCCTTCCACAATGACGAAATCGTTCTCAGTTCCGTGGCCTTTAGCAAACTTCATAGGTTTAAAGTCTACTGTCCTTCCACGATGCGCAATGCCTGCGGCGTCGTCTCGGCCGCAGCATCGAGCCACTGGATCCGCTTGTCGCGGTTGAACCAGGAGCGCTGGCGGCGCACATAGCGGCGGGTTCCGGTGATGGTGCGCTCCACTGCTTCTTCCCATGTCAGCTCGCCGCGCTGGGCTTGCAGCACCTGTGCGTAACCGATCGCCCGGCCTGCTGTGGAATCAGCCTTCAGACCGTGGGCTTGGAGGTTTTCAACTTCCTCCACGAGCCCTTTATCGAACATGAGGCGGCTGCGCAGCTCAATGCGTGGGTTCAGCCAGCTGGAATCCGTGCGCAGACCGAGGATTATCGTCCCCCACCGGGGCGGAGCATTCTTCGGTGGCTGGCTGGCTTTGAAGGGCTTCCCAGTAAGCTCGATAACCTCCAGCGCGCGCACGGTGCGGCGCGGATCTTTGTCCTCGATGATGGCTGCGGCCGCTGGGTCCACAGCAGCCAGCTCCGCGTGCAGAGCATCGGTACCAATCTCTTGACGCCGGGCCTCCCAGCGGGCCCGCACCTGCGGGTCAGTGGGTGGGAACTGCCAGTTATCCACGAGCGATTGGACATACAGCATGGAGCCGCCCACCAGAATCGGGGTTTTACCGCGTGCACGGATGCCGTCAATATCCGCGATGGCGGAGGCCTGATAGCGCGCTACCGACGCCGTTTCCGTCACGTCCCACACATCGAGCTGATGGTGCGGAATGCCTTCGCGTTCCTCCATTGTCAGCTTGGCTGTGCCAATATCCATGCCCCGGTAGAGCTGCATCGAGTCGACGTTGACAACTTCCCCGTCGAGCTCGTGGGCCAGGGCTACCCCGAGCGCTGATTTCCCGGAGGCCGTCGGGCCCACCACCGCGATAGGGGTTGGGCCGGGTGCTTGAATATCAGGCATTAGCACTGCCACCCCGCCACATAGCGTCCTACCCCCAGGGTTGAATCCGCCGCCCGCAGTTCCGCGTGACGCGGGTGCACGCTTGCCAGCTGCGCCCAGAGGCTCGTCTCGAGCACACCGGCAGCACGGAGGCGCTCTTCGTCGCAGTGGCCTTCCCCTCCCGCTAGGATGCTTTCGCACCACAGGTGTGCATCCCGTGCGCCATCGACAAGCGCAAGCGGCGCGCGCTCGGTCAGGCCGGCCGAACCGTCAACGCAGACCACAGTCAAGCGCCCGGGGCGAACCTCACCGAGCTCAGCGCGAGAATCCTCCACCACGAAGCCCGGTTCATCGGAAGTGAGATTAAGCGCACGGCTAAGCACGTAGCGGGCCATGATTTCCGGAAGGAAATTCCCGCCGCCGACGTTGACCTGCGGTGCTCCCCATGCTTTCAAGCTCCCTGTGTGCTCGGTACGCCAGCGCACATCGCGCGATCCCACAATGTCCACCTGGAGGGGGCTGCTGCCGCTCACGCGTGCGGCATCACGGGCCAACTCGCACGCAGCACTGAGCAGCGCACGCGAGGCATCATCGCTGGGTGAGAGTTCTTCCGCCAAGGCCGGTGAGGCTGGCATAATCATGAGATTCTGCATCGACTCCCATCCTATAAGGTTAGTTTTTCGGGGTTAACACGCGGCTGCGCGGCTGAAACGGTAGTGTTGTGTGACATAAGTTCTGGCAGCCGTGTCGCGCGGCGCGATAGTACCGAAGGTGGTTTCCTACCATGTCCGCTATTCCTTCCCCTGGAGCCATGCCCCGCAAGGGTTCTCGTCCCGGCCCAACTCCGTCCGCCCCGGCAGCTCGCCCGGTGCAGCCCGTGAAGAACGATCCCACTCAGTGGGGCCGCGTTGATGCTGATGGTTCGGTGTATGTCAAAGCACCCGAGGGCGAACGCAAGATCGGTGAATGGCAGGCGGGCACTCCCGAAGAAGGCCTAGCGCATTTTGGCGCGCGCTACGATGATTTGTCTACCGAGATCGAGCTGCTGGAATCCCGCCTGAATGCACATCCGGGCGATGCAGCATCGATTAAGGCTACCGCGGCAGAGCTGCGAGAGTCCCTGCCCACGCAGGCGGTAATTGGTGATATCGCAGCCTTGGATCAGCGCCTGGGCACCGTCATCGAGCATTCCGTCGAAGCCGGCGAGCAAGCACAGGCCGATAAGGCCCGCCGCCGCGAGGAGGCAATCGCAAAGAAGGAGAAGCTCGCCGCAGAGGCCGAGGACATCGCCGCTAACTCGACGGAGTGGAAGGCCGCCGGCGACCGCATCCGCGCCATCCTCGAGGAATGGAAGCAGATCCGCGGCATCGACCGCCACACGGATGATGCCCTGTGGAAGCGCTATTCCCGCGCCCGGGATTCCTTCAACCGCCGCCGCGGCTCGCACTTCGCTGAGCTCGACCGCAACCGCGCTGCTTCCCGCGCCAAGAAGGAAGAATTGGTTGAGCGCGCAGAAGCTATCAAGGAATCCACCAACTGGGGTGAGACGGCGCGCGCTTACCGCGACCTCATGACGGAGTGGAAGGCCGCTGGCCGCGCGCCGCGCGAGATTGATGACAAGCTCTGGGCCCGCTTCCGCGCCGCGCAGGACCACTTCTTTAATGCCCGCAACGCCGTCAACGATGAGCGCGACAAGCAGTTCGCAGAGAACGCCGCCGCCAAGGACGCACTCATTGCGGAATATGACTCCCAGATTGATCCCACCAAGTCGCTCGACGCGGCAAAGGCCAAGCTGCGAGAGCTGCAAGAAAAGTGGGAGGAGATTGGTTTCGTCCCACGCAATCAGGTGCGCGAGTTCGAGGCTAAGATTTCCGCTCTGGAAAAGCGCGTAAGCGATGCCGAGGATTCAGAGTGGCGCCGGACCGATCCGGAGGCCCAGGCCCGCGTGGCTCAGTTCCAGGCCAAGGTGGATGACTTCACCGCTCAAGCAGAAGCAGCTGAGGCCAAGGGCAATACCAAGAAGGCAGAGGATCTGCGTACCCAGGCCAAGCAGTGGCAGGAGTTCGCGGATGCCGCCGCGGCTGCTGTCAACGGCAAGTAAGCGCGCTGCGTAGCCTGAGTGTTCGTTCACATCGTCGCCCCGCCGGGCTCGGCACACGCTGAGCCCGCTGACTGTCTCCGCAGCTTCGTCTTCGACGCTAACCTTGCCGCGCAAGAGGCCAGCGGTGATCCCGCAGCCAGTGGCTCTCCACGTCGCGTGCTCCAGCGTCTCCAAGGTTCTACGGAGTCACGCACCTACCTCTTTGGTCTGACAGACTCCGTCTTGGGCCCAGCTGGAGAGTTAGGCTTGCCAGTTATTTCGGCCGCCGAGCCCAGCCCGGAAATTGACTTCGACGGTTTCATCCACATCTCGCTTCCGCTTTTGGAAGAGACAGATAACGCCGACATCGAGTGCGTCCTCGCCGCCGATCTCCTCCCGCTGCCTGGGGAAGAGCTGGAGCCGGAAGCCCTCGAGGTCACGCGGATCTTGGCCCGCGAAGCCCTCCGCCTTACCCGCCAGCTAGGCCGCAAGAATGCCCAGGTTGGCATGCTGTACCCGCCGGACGCGGACTACTCATACGATCCGATGTCGCAGGCCTACCTCGAACTGGGCTTTCGCCAGAAGCACGCCGAGCGCCAGATGTACATCGACATCGCTGCCA
Source organism: Corynebacterium sp. HMSC065D07 (assembly GCF_001810695.1). Taxonomy (NCBI): domain Bacteria; kingdom Bacillati; phylum Actinomycetota; class Actinomycetes; order Mycobacteriales; family Corynebacteriaceae; genus Corynebacterium; species Corynebacterium sp. HMSC065D07. The sequence goes on along the minus strand of NZ_KV802434.1, from coordinate 21,241 downwards.
CCTCCCCGGTCCTCGGCGCGCACGTCTGGCCGGACTACGACATTCCGGATGCACTGCTTGACGACGTCCTCCGCTTGCTCACCCTCGCCTCCACCGACGCGGTCTACGGTGACTTGAGCGTCGAGCCCATCGTGTGGACGCGGCAGCGCCTCAAGGAGGCCCACGCCCGACTGCGCTCCCGCGGAGCGCACACTCTGCTCGTGGGTATTCTCGACCGAGGTAAAGTCGTCGCCCTCACGGAGCTCTCCCGCCACGGCGATGCAGACCCCGAGGTGTGCGAGTGGACGCTCACAGTGACTGACCGTGAATACCGACGCCGCGGGTTCGCCACGCGCGCCAAACAGCACGCTCAGTACGCAGTGGCGCACCACTGGCCCACCGTGCGCCGTGCGTACTGCTCAGTGGCCCAGGCCGATCCAGCGATGAACGCGCTGTATGCCCGCCTCGGGGCGCACGTCATTTCCGCCAGCAGCGCCTACGAACTCACCGTGTAAACGGGGTAGTCGGTATAGCCGCGCTCCCCTCCCGTGTAGAACGTGCTCTCATCCGGCGCGGTAACAGGCAATTCCTCCTGCCAGCGGCGGACTAGGTCCGGATTCGAGATAGCCAGCCGCCCCACCGCCACGGCATCGCCGTACTGCACCAGCTGCTCGGCCTCCTCCCGCTGGGTGATGCGACCAAAGCCTGAGTTGAGGATGACGCGTGTCTTCCCGTTGGCGCGAACATGAGTGCTCAGCTCGGTGATGAGCTCACCAGTGGGCTCTGCGTGAAGGAAAGAAACATAGGCCAAGCCGAGGTCTTCGATGGCGCGAAGCAGCCCACCATAGGTGGCGCGCACATCCTCAGTGTCGCTTTCCTCAATGCCTTGAATATTGTTTTGCGGCGATAGGCGCAGCGCAAGGCGGTCCGCGTCAATCTCTTCAGCCACCGCACGCAGGATCTCCTCCACAAGGCGATAGCGCTTCTGCGGGCTTCCGCCATAAGCATCGTCGCGGTGATTCGAGCTCGGGGAAAGGAATTGATGCAGGAGATAGCCGTTGGCACCGTGGATCTCTACGCCATCCATGCCTGCGTCAATAGCGTTGCGTGCGGCTTGCCGGAACTCATCGATGATGCGCGGCATCTCTTCACTATCGAGTGCTCGGGGCACTGGGCACTCCTTACGGGATTCGAAATCTCTCACCGCAGTGCCGGAGGCCAGCGCGGAGGGAGCTGCCGGCTCCGCCCCTTCAAGAAGGCTGGTATGAGACAAACGCCCGCCATTCATTACCTGCATGAAGATGCGCCCGCCGGAATCGTGAACGGACTTCGCCACGCGACGCCACCCAGCTATCTGCTCTGGTGTCTCGATACCAGGCTGGCCTGGGAAGGCACGGCTGGTCACCGCTGGGAACACGCCTTCTGTCACGATAAGCCCCATGGAGGCGCGTTGCGCGTAGTACCTCTCGTGCAACTGCGTGGGGACACCGTCGCGACCTGCGCGCGACCGAGTCAAAGCCGCCATCGTCACGCGGTTTGGAAGCGTTAGTCGTCCGAATTCTAAAGAGTCAAAGAGTGTAGCCATGCACTCCACAACACGAATCTAGGAACGCTTATTCCTCGCCCTGCTGGCTCCGGTGGCGTGAGGCGGCGCGTGAGCGGCGGTCGTCGATAAGCAGCGGGTTCTGTTCCGCTGGAAGCGCGGTCGCGGCTTCGTTCTGCAGGACTCCCACGTGGTCAAGCTGCCCCGAGACTTCCCGCACGCGCTCCGCGGCGGCTAGCTGCTCAGGGCTGCGGCGCAACGCCACTTGGCAGTACACCAGGAAGGCCACCAACGTAGACACAGCGCCCACGTACATGCCAATAGATGCCCCCTCAGCGGCACCGCCGCGGTACCAGAATCCCCACAAGTTAACGAAAAAGGAGATGGTCACCATCATCCATGCGGCGAGAGCCACAGACGTCCGCCGCGTAAGGATCGTAGCGGTAGTCAGAATTCCCACGCCACCCAACGCTAACCAGGCGCTAACGGTCTCCATAAGTGAAATTCGCACTCCCTCGGCGGTTCCGCCTACGAAGAGTGCTTCCCATCCACGGGCATCACCGGCATAAGGCAACACCAGATACGCTACCCACGCCACGACAGACACGATGAGCGCATATTTGTGCTTTCCCAGTTCGATGGTCTTCGCCGCGCGCTTTTCTGCGGCGACAGCATCGCGCACCTGCTTCAAGTCATCACTCATAGAATCGGAGCCTACTCCCTTCTAGCAGCCACAGGAATCAGCGGGAGCGCTGGGCTTGCCGACGCCCGGCAGGCCCAACCCCACCCCAATCGGTGCCGTGGTGGGGGTCTGCCCCGCAGCCGACATGTCGCCGGCCTTGGTGCGGCGGTGCTCACTGACACCGGAATCGGCCATGAGGAAGAAAGAGCCCGCATCCGTCACGGTGGTGTGCACGACATCGCCAGGGCGAATCTCCGCGGAGATGTCCTTGCCCTCACCATCGACGGGAGCAAAGTGAACGAGGCGGCCATCGCGAGCACGACCGGTAAGACGGTGGGTATCGGCGGACTTGCGGCCGCCTTCCGCCTGGACCAGGAGCTCCACGTCGGTGCCAATGAGCTTCGCGTTCTCCTCGGCCTGGATGGAGTCTTGGAGCGCTACGAGGCGCTCGAAGCGCTCCTGCACTACCTCCTTCGGGATCTGGTTCTCCATGACCGCAGCCGGGGTTCCCGGACGCGGCGAATACTGGAAGGTAAACGCGGAGGCAAAGCGGGCGCGACGCACCACATCCAGGGTGGCCTCAAAGTCCTCCTCCGTCTCACCGGGGAAGCCCACGATGATATCGGTGGTGATGGCGGCGTGCGGCATTTTCTCGCGCACTTCGTCGAGGATGCCTAGGAACTTCTTCGTGCGGTAGGAACGGCGCATGTCTTTGAGCACCTTGTCGGAGCCAGACTGCAGCGGCATGTGCAACTGTGGGCACACAGCCGGAGTCTCCGCCATGGCATCGATGACGTCGGAGGTGAACTCTGCCGGGTGCGGGGAAGTAAAGCGCAGGCGCTCAAGCCCCTCGATCTTGCCCACTTCCCGCAGCAGCTTGGAAAAGGCGAAGCGGTCTCGCGGCAGGTCCGGGTCAGCGAAATTGACGCCATAGGCATTGACGTTTTGGCCCAGCAACGTCACCTCGGACACTCCCTGCTCCACCAAGGCCTGAACCTCTGCGAGGATGTCGCCAGGGCGGCGGTCCTCTTCCTTGCCGCGCAGGGAAGGAACGATGCAGAAAGTACAGGTGTTATTGCAGCCCACGGAGACCGATACCCACCCGGCATAGGCGGACTCGCGCTTGGCCGGCAGCACGGAGGGAAAAGCCTCAAGCGCGTCGACGATTTCAACCTGGGCCTCATCATTGTGGCGGGCGCGTTCGAGAAGTGTCGGCAAAGCCGCCATGTTGTGGGTGCCGAATACCGCATCGACCCACGGCGCGTGGTCAAGGACTGTGTCCTTATCCTTTTGCGCCAAGCAGCCGCCCACAGCGATCTGCATGCCGGGGTGGTTTTCCTTGGTTTTCTTCAGCGCACCTAGGGTTCCATACAAACGCTTGTCGGCGTTCTCACGCACAGCACAGGTGTTGAAGACTACGAGGTCAGGCTCGGCGCCATCCGGTGCCGCCGAGTAGCCGGCTTCCTCGAGCAAACCGGAGATGCGCTCGGAGTCATGAACGTTCATTTGGCAGCCGAAAGTCCGCACCTCATAGGTGCGGGGCTGGCTATTGATTTCGGGGGAGCTCACGGGGGGACATTCTAACTGGCCCATCCGGCTACTCATAATGCCTTTAATTCGGCGATGCGCGCATCAAGAGCCTCGATGGATATGCGCATGACAAGTTCCTGGTTGTAGCCGCGCCGCGCGAGCGTTCCCACGATGCGGCGCAGGAATTTGTCCCTTTCATGCCGGTCGGCCGGAACCTTTTTAAGCGTCCGCGCCTTCTTCTCCGCGACCTGGCGGGCGACGGCCTCTTCAGATTCGTCTGTAATCTGCTCTAAGGCTGCGGCCCGATCAGCGGCATCAACGCCCTTCTCCTTGAGCTCCACGTTGAGGGCGCGGGACGACTTGCCGCGCCGCGCATGACGCTGGCGAACCCATTCCTTGGCAAAGCTCGCGTCATCAACAAGGCCGACATCTGCGAGGTCATCAACAACTTCCTCGACCACGTCGGGCTCGAAGTCCGCAGCAACGAGGCGGTCACGCAGTTCCTTGCGGGAACGCGCTCTCTGGTCCAGCAGACCGAGCGCACGAGAACGCACGGGAGCCTTCGCAGCTTCGGCTTCTGCGTCAACTAGCTGTCCGCCCGCGTCACCTGATTCATAGGATTCGAGGGCCTGGCGCAGCTTCTCAATCTTCTCCGATGAGGGTTGTGCCATAGATCCCGTTTAGTCGTCGTCGAAATCGACGTTCGGAACCAGATCCACAGACTCATCCGTCAGCGGATCATCTGCTCCTGGCACATCCATGGCCACGTTGTCGCCACTCTCGGCAGCGGCAGCACCCACACCGAGCTTGACGAAGATCTTCTTCTCAATCTCATCCGCCAGATCCGGATTATCCTTGAGGAAGTTACGAGCCTTCTCCTTGCCTTGGCCCAGCTGGTCACCCTCATAGGTAAACCAGGAACCAGACTTCTTGATGAAGCCGTGTTCGACGCCCAAGTCAATAATGGAAGACTCGCGCGAAATACCTTCGCCATACATGATGTCGAACTCAGCGATCTTGAACGGCGGGGAGACCTTGTTCTTTACAACCTTGAGCTTGGTGCGGTTACCGATGGCATCCTGACCGTCCTTGAGGGTCTGAATGCGGCGAATATCGCAGCGCACCGAGGCGTAGAACTTCAGCGCCTTACCGCCAGTCGTGGTCTCCGGCGAACCAAACATCACGCCGATCTTTTCACGCAGCTGGTTGATGAAGATGGCGGTGGTCCCCGAGTTGTACAGAGCACCCGTCATCTTACGCAGCGCCTGGGACATGAGACGAGCCTGGAGGCCAACGTGGCTATCACCCATCTCACCTTCGATCTCCGCCTTGGGGGTCAGCGCAGCAACCGAGTCAATCACGATGATGTCAATAGCACCAGAGCGCACGAGCATATCGGCGATTTCCAAAGCCTGCTCACCAGTATCTGGCTGGGAGACCAACAGGTTATCGGTATCAACGCCAAGCAGACGTGCGTACTCCGGATCGAGAGCATGCTCAGCATCGATGAAGGCCGCAATACCGCCAGTCTTCTGCGCCGATGCAATCGCGTGCAGAGCAACGGTAGTTTTACCCGAGGATTCCGGACCATAAATCTCCACGATACGGCCACGCGGGAAGCCGCCGACGCCCAATGCGATATCGATGGCCGTATTACCGGAGGAAATAGCCTGGATTGGCGGGCGATCATCATCACCCAGGCGCATAACGGCACCCTTACCAAAATCCTTCTCAATCATCGCCATGGCAGCGTCAAGGGCTTTTTGACGATCATCGCCCTTGCTCGCTGCCGAGGACTTCTTCTTCGTAGCCATTCATTTCCTCACTATCGTGCGTCAGTTGTAGTGCGTTCTTACGCGTTAATTAAAGCTGGCACCTAATTAGACTGCCACGTGGCAGCTGAGGTTCCCTGGCGCGACTCAAACAGCCTTAGCGCCCTCTCCTCAAGCCACGAAGTCACCCTAACGTGCCCGCCGGACCACGTCCCACAATACACACACAAGTGTTCGATTTTCCATTTCGCCCAAGCGCGTGTCCCAGCGACAGCCTCCACTACTGAAGCACCCAAGGACCGTCCTGCTCTTGCCGCGAGAAGGTCACCTTCTCAGCAGTCTGAAGAACGGCCACCTCCTCCCCTAACGAGCTGCAGACATCCAGGTCATCGAGGTTAGCCCTGCTACTCATATACTTGGAATACCCCGACCCTTGCACATCACGGTACAGCTCAACGCTACCCGCCGCCGGTGGCACCCACTCATCATCCTCATCTGTACCTCCCTGCCAGGTTCCATCGCTGGCGGCGAGGACATCCCTTTCGGTAGCGCCAGGGCAAATAATGATCACCCGTTCATACTCCGAATCGAAGATGTCACCGATCGGCATGTCTACGCTTCCCGGCTCCCCTTCCTCGACCCCAGCGGCCTCATCGATATTTTCGATGACGTTCGCGGAATTCACCAACGAACATCCAGCTAGGCCGCCTATGGCCACACCGGAAAGAAGTGCTACTACCCCATAGCGCGCCCTAAGGCACCCTAAACCCTTAAGCCACGCTTGTTTCTGCCCAATTTCCATGCACCAAAGATACCCCGTTCGGGGTGGATGCGCTGCCCAAAATGCATGCTTGAACACTGTTCAAAAGGTACTATTTGCTGCACAGTTATCCCACTGGATAAACTTTGGCCCATGAAAAAGAATTCCGTCGCGACTGACATCGCGTACGTCGCGGTCTTTACCGCACTCATCATAGTCTTTGCTTTTGTCTCTATTCCTACTCCCACCGCGGGCGTACCCATCGTTCTTCAAAACGCGGTCATCATTCTCGCAGGCCTAGTGCTCGGCGGCCGCCGCGGCCTCTTCGTAGGCCTACTCTTCATTGCCCTCGGCCTCGTCGGCCTTCCCATCCTCGCCGGCGGACGTAGCGCGTTGAGCGCTCTCGCCGGCCCCACGGTTGGCTACCTCGTTGGTTATGTGGTCGCCCCGGCCATCGCCGGACTCATCGCCTACCGCGCCCCGCGCAACAAGGGTGGAATGACGCTCATCCTCGCTATCGCCGGCGTCGTTGGCCTCGCCGTCCAGTACTTCTGCGGAATTCTCGGCCTGATGTACCGCTCTGACATGTCCTTCGGTGCAGCCACCATCGCCCAAGGGCCATTCCTCATCCCCGATCTCATCAAGGTCGCCGTAATGGTTGTCATTGCGGTCGGCGTCCACGCAGCGTTCCCAGACCTGATGGGCCGACGCACCGCTAAGGCGAAGTAGCTCCCGTGCCGCTCATTGAATTCCGTAACGTGTCCGTCACCTTCGACGAGACGCCGGTGCTTAACGACGTTTCCCTCAACTTGAGCGAACAACGCATCGGCATCATCGGCGCCAACGGCGGCGGCAAGTCAACCCTCGTCCGGCTCATCAATGGTCTCGGTGAGCCCTCACGCGGTGAGGTCTTGGTGGACAACATGGACGTCGCCAAGCACGGCAAAGAAATCCGGCGCCGCGTGGGATTCGTGTTCTCAGACGCCGAGAACCAAATCGTCATGCCGCAGGTACGCGATGACGTGGAATTCTCCCTGCGGCGCCTCAAGCTGCCTCGGGAGGAACGCACCGCGCGTGTCGACGCCGCACTCGAACGCTTCGACCTCGACGCCCTGGCCGAGCAATCCCCACACTCGCTCTCCGGCGGGCAGAAACAGCTCCTTGCGCTGGCTGCGGTGCTGGTCATGGAACCGACCGTTATCATCGCCGACGAGCCGACAACCCTGCTCGATCTTCGCAACCGTGACCGCATTCGCCGCGAGTTCGCCAGCCTGGAGCAGCAGCTGATCGTCGTTACTCACGACCTCGACTTCCTCTCCGACTTTGACCGCGTTCTGTGCATTGACGACCACCACGTAGCCGCCGATGGAACACCCAACGAGGTCATCCCCTTCTATACGAAGCTCATGGAATCCCGCCCCCTCTAGCGATCATGCCCAAGAACATCCCACTCGGCTTCTATGTCGACGCCGACACCATCATCCACCGCATCCCCGCCGCGGTGAAATTCCTCGTACTCATCGGCTTCATCCTCGTGACTTCGCTGGCCGTTCACACGATCGGCTGGGCAGCGCTAAGCCTCGCTCTCCCTCTTGCCCTCTTCCCCATTGCCCGGGTCCCCTTCCGCGTCGCGCTCGGCCAGCTCGCGCCGCCGCTCTATCTCCTCGTCGCACTCGCTGCTTTTCAGTGGTGGCAGAAGGACTTCACGGAGGCTGCCATCATGTTCCTCACGATTTACGCGGCGATTAGCGCGGCAGTCCTGCTGACACTCACGACGAAAGTCTCGGAGATGATGGACTCCCTGGATCGCGCCGTTGCCCCGCTGGGGCGCCTCGGGGTCCCCGTTGAGAACATCACGCTGGCGATGTCCCTGACTATTCGACTGCTTCCCCTCATGCTGGGAACCGTGGTCGAGGTGCTAGACGCACGAAAAGCCCGGGGCGCCACGGCATCATTAACCGCTTTTGGCACCCCGGTTATCATTCGCTCTATCCGCCGCGCACGCGCCATGGGTGAGGCGCTTCAAGCGCGCGGCGTCGGCGACTAAGCCTATTCTCGCCTATTCTCCGCGCAGCTCGCGCAGGCGAGCCTGAACAGCATCGTTCTGCACGTTCGGCTGAGCCTGGGTTCCTGCCGAGCCGATTGCCTGCTGGGAGTTGCCCTCCACGGCCTTCGGGTTATTCATCTCCGCGCGAATCTGCTCGAGACGGGAGTGGCCAGCCAGTTGCACGCCAGCCTGCTCAATCTCCTGCATACGGTTAGACACGGAGTTCTCCGCGAGCTCTGCCTGGCCCAGGGCCTTGGAGTAACGGCGCTCAATCTTGTCGCGCACCGCGTCCAGGGACGGGGTGTTGCCGTTGGCAGAAAGCTCATTCATCGAGTTGAGGGACTCGGAAACCTTCTCCTGCATCTTGGCCTGCTCAAGCTGGGACAGCAGCTTCGAGCGCTCGTTGACCTTCTCACGCAGGGCCATGCCATTGCGCTCGACGGCCTTCTTAGCCTGCTCCGCCTGCTGCAGTGCCTGATCATGCAGCTTCTTGGTGTCCTCAACAGACTCCTCGGCAGTTACCAACTGGGCGGCGAAGGCTTCTGCTGCGTTCTCATACTCGGTAGCCTTCTGTGCATCGCCTTCAGCACGAGCCTTGTCCGCCAAGTTCAGAGCGTTGCGGGTGTTCTGCTGCAGCTTTTCGATCTCGCTGAGACGGCGGTTGAGCTGCATCTCCAGCTGACGCTGGTTGCCGATGACCGCCGCAGCCTGCTGCGAGAGCTCCTGGTGCTGGCGCTGAGCTTCCTCGATTGCCTGCTCAATCTGTACCTTCGGATCAGCGTTCTCCTCGATCTTCGAATCGAAGAGAGCCATCAAGTACTTCCAGGCCTTTACGAATGGATTCGCCATAACAGAAGGTGCCTTTCTCAGCAGTTCGTTGTGTCTATAAAAAGTGTTCGAAAAGAATTCTCTGCCTGCCTAATATTAGCGAAGCAAGCAGTGCTACGCCGCAGTTCTACGGTTCCGATGCTGCGGGTGCGGTGGACGCTAGCTCCTCATCCATCGATGGCAGCGCCATGTAGCCAGCGGCCTCGATGAGAACATCGGAAACACTGACATCAAGCGCATGGCACACGGATGCCAGAAGCTCAGAGGAAACCTCCTTGCGGCCGCGCTCCAACTCCGAAAGGTATCCCGGGGACACGCGCGCTACACCGGCGAGCTCACGAAGGGTCACGCCCTTATCCGCACGGAAGGCGCGAAGCGTCAGTCCGAGTGCCTCACGCAGCAGCGGCTCAGGGGTCCGCGTCGACCGCGTGCTGGTCTGGGTGGGCTTATCAAGTAATGCAACTGAAGTGTTCATCACTCCGTACAACGGCCCAGCACTCCTCCTTGTTCCCACAATCAACTATTTTTCTTCAAGAGTTGATAGGAGAAGACTCAATGCTGCCTCAACTGCACCGGCACGAATCGCGTTGCGCCCCTCAGCAGAAAGCTCATAGAGGACGCCGCGCTTGGCGACGCCCCCGTCGCCCCTCCCGCACAGCCCCACATACACGGTTCCCGCAGGTTTACCTTCTTGGAGGTCCGGCCCGGCCACACCAGTCAGCCCTAGCCCCCAATCCGCACGCGTTTCGACAACTGCGGCCTCAGCCATCTGCGCGGCAGTAGCGGCAGACACCACGCCTTGATCGTCAAGCTCTTCCACGGTGGTGTTGAGGAAATGTGCCTTGACCTCTGTCGCATACGTCACCAGACCGCCCCGCAACACCGCCGAGGCTCCCGGCACGCTCGCCACAGTGGCAGCGGCTAAACCTGCAGTAAGGGACTCACAGAACGCCACGGTTTCGCCGCGCTCGCGGAGCTTGGACACTAATTGCTTCTCGATGCTCACTGGTTCTCCCTACGGCCATCAATGAGATACTGGATGCCGGTCAGGACAGTAACGAAGGCGGCAGCCAACATGACGAGGAAGCTCGGAAGGTCCATCCACCCCGGCAGCGGACAGAGATACAACGCCACCGCCAAGGTCTGCAGCGCTGTCTTGAGCTTTCCACCTTGGGAAGCCGGCACCACTTTTCCTTGGCGCAGCAAGAAGAAGCGCCAAATAGTAATCCCGAACTCACGGAAAAGAATGACGACGGTGATCCACACGGGCAGAGCACCAGTGATGTTGAGGCACACGAAGGCCGCAGTCATCAGAGCCTTATCCGCGATGGGATCCGCAATCTTGCCGAAATTTGTAATGAGCCCACGCGAGCGTGCAATATCGCCGTCCAGCTTGTCTGTGAGCATGAGGAGCGCAAAGCATACAAAGGCCCACCACTCATGTCCGGCCAGAACCAACCAGGCGAACAGGGGGATAAAGAGGATGCGCAAACTGGTCAAGATATTGGGAAGATTCCAATTGGAGACCTCGGGATTTACATCCGCGGTTTGAGAGTGGTTGTGCGCAGCCTGAGAATCATTCACGCCCTTCATCCTACCGTGGCCTCCCTACCCCTCGCGCGAGCACTACCATGGAAAATATGAAGTACTTCGCTGTCTCCTATGAATACAATCCATCCAACCCAGTCATCGCAAATGTTCGCCCGAAACACCGCGAGTTCATCGGCGCGCTCCATGAGAAAGGCCAGATCTGCGGATCGGGCCCCTTCACCGATTCCAAGGGTGGGGCTCTCATCGTCCTGCAGTTTGAGGACGAGTCAATTGAGGTGGCCGAGGTAATCGCCCTCATGGACCAAGATCCCTTCTACACCGAAGGCGCTGTTACGGGCCGTGCCTTCCGCGAGTGGAATCCCGTTATCAATTCCTTTTAAACTCTTCCCCCCATGCTGCCCGGGACTCGGGCAGCACTCGGAGTTAGGGCAGCTCGGATTTCGGCAGGTCCTCTGCCTTGCCCACAAGCTCTCCCTGCTTGTTACGAACGATCTTGTTGCCAAAATCGTCCCAGTCGTAGTGGTTGTGGGAAATCACCACGCCACCCTGAGTTTGGTCGCGCTTGTCTTTCCACACGGACAGCAACACAGTGATTGCGAGCACGCCGACGATGACCAGCAGCGACATCAGCGTGGAAATCTCCGGCACGGCGGAAACATCCTCACCGCCATTAATAAACGGCAAGTTGTTCTCATGCAATGCGTGGAACAACAGCTTGACGCCGATGAACAGCAGAATGATACCCAGGCCATAGGGCAGGTAAACCAGACGGTCCAACAGGCCATCGATGAGGAAGAACATCTGACGCAGCCCCATGAGCGCGAATGCGTTGGTGGTGAATACCAGGAAGGGCTCCGAGGTAATGCCGTAGATGGCGGGGATGGAGTCGAAAGCAAACATGACGTCGATAAGCCCAATTGCTGCCAGCGCCACGAACAGCGGGGTAAGCGCGAACTTCCCCTTCTTCTCCCCGGACTCTTCACGGTGGGTGAGCTTATCGCCGTGGTAGCGCGGGGTTACGTGTACGACCTTGCGCAGCCATTTGACCACCAACATGTCATTGGGGTCAGTCTCCGGGGCGTCGTTGATCTCATCGATGAGCAGCTTCACTGCGGTGTAAATGAGGAAGATTGCGAAGATGTAGAAGACATCGGACCATGCAGCGATAATTGCCGCGCCCAACAAAATGAAAATGAGACGGAATACCAGTGCCAAAACGATTCCGATGAGGAGCACCTTCTGCTGGTATCTGCGGGGGATTTTGAAGGATCCCATGATGAGCGAGAAGACGAATAGATTGTCCACGCTCAGCGCCTGTTCCGTCACCCAACCGGTGTAGAACTGAGCGGCATGTTCGCTGTCCCACAGCACCCATACAACTCCGCCGAAGACAACGGCGATTGCCATATAGAACAGCGTCCACCCACCGGATTCCTTGAGCGTAGGCTCATGGGGCGAGCGAACGTGGCTGTAGAAATCGAAAATAAAAAAGCCCAGAATCACCACCATGGTGATGGCCCAAACCCACAATGGTACGTGCATAATGCGCTATCCCTCCGGTCGACGCGACAACAAAGACCGGAGGTCTCCCCCGCTAGTGATGCTTACGCAGAGCAACGCTAGCCGGCGCGACCGGGAACTGTACCGCAGTTGCCGTGTTGACGATCGACGCCGAGGATTGGGGTACTCCCCTCCAAGACTCGTCCTATCCTACACGGAACTTAGAACGCACCTGTGGAGGGGTTGGCAGAGATTTCGACGGTGCGGGTATCTGCTGACTCCTCGTCAGCACCGTCAGTGCCTTCAGCTTCCTGGACTTCCTTCGGTGCCTCTGCTGGGTCCGCCCCCTTGATCATCCAAATGATGGTGTCGAGCTCTTCCGGTTTGACCAGCACCTCACGGGCCTTGGAGCCTTCCGATGGCCCGACCACACCGCGTGATTCCATGAGGTCCATGAGTCGGCCGGCCTTGGCGAATCCGATACGCAACTTGCGCTGGAGCATCGAGGTGGAACCCAGCTGGGACGTGACCACGAGGTCGACGGCCTCCAAGAGGTCGTCCATGTCCTTGCCGATCTCCTCGTCGATCTCCTTCTTGGCGTCCTTGGCTTTATCCTCCGTGACACCTTCGGTGTAGTTCGGTGCGCCTTGTGCCTTCGCGGCGTCGACAACCGCCTGCACCTCTTCGTCGGAGACGAACGCGCCCTGCATGCGCACTGGGCGCCCGCCCTGCGGGATAAACAGGCCATCGCCCATACCGATGAGCTTTTCGGCACCACCCTGGTCCAAGATGACGCGGGAGTCCGTGAGCGAGGACGTCGCGAACGCCAGGCGGGACGGCACGTTGGTCTTGATAAGGCCGGTGACCACGTCCACGGACGGGCGCTGTGTTGCGAGCACGAGGTGAATACCCGCCGCACGGGCCTTCTGGGTGATGCGGACGATGGAGTCCTCGATCTCCTTCGGCGCCGTCATCATGAGGTCCGCGAGCTCGTCCACGACGCACACGATGTAGGGGTACGGGCGCATCTCTCGCTGGGAGCCGGCCGGGGCCTGGTATTCGCCGCTGCGAACCTTGCGGTTGAAATCCTCGATCTTGCGCACGCGGGCAGCCTGCATGTCCATGTAGCGCTGCTCCATCTCCTCCACCAGCCATTGCAGGGCCGCAGCAGCCTTCTTTGGCTGCGTAATGATCGGGGTGATGAGGTGCGGGATACCCTCGTAGGGCGTGAGCTCGACCATCTTCGGATCCACCAGGATGAGGCGAACGTCCTCCGGGGTCGCGCGGGTCAGCAGCGAGACCAGCATCGAGTTCACGAACGCCGACTTACCTGAACCGGTTGCGCCGGCCACGAGAAGGTGCGGCATCTTCTTCACGGAGAAGGAGGTGAATTGACCCTCGATGTCCTTACCCAAGCCGATGAGCATCGGATCGTTATCAGCACGCAATGCCGGGGAATCCAAAACATCACGCAGGCGCACCATTTCACGGTCCGCATTAGGCACCTCGATACCGACTGCAGACTTGCCCGGAATCGGGGTCAACAGGCGCAGGTTATCCGTCGCCACTGCATAAGCCAGATTGGACTGCAGGTTGGTAATCTTCGAAACCTTGACGCCTGGTCCCAGCTCAATCTCATAGCGCGTCACTGTCGGGCCACGGCTAAACCCGGTGACCTGGGCATCGACCTTAAACTCCTCAAATACTTCAGTGATGGCTTCGATGATGCGGTCGTTGGCCTCCGTGCGAGCCTTCGCAGGCTTGCCGGCCGTAAGCAGGTCAGTCGTCGGCACGTCATAACCGCCTCCCAGTGCGGTATCTTCCGCACCGCTCGGGGCCGCGGGTGCTTGTTGCGCCGCGTCTTGAACATCCTCGTCGACCTTGGCGCCCGTGCGCGCATCGCGGCCGGAACGCTCCTGGAACATACGGACGGCCTCGGAGTGTGCGGCAGAGACAACGTCCTCCCCGGCCGCCCCAGCAGACGCTACGCTTGCCGACGCCCCCGCGGCTGCCGCCCCCAGCGCCGCACCGGCGGCACCGCCAACGTCTACGCGGGGACGCTTCTGCTGTGCAGGCTTGTGCGCAGGTTTCTCAACCGGCTTCTCGACAGGCTTCGGTGCTGCCTTCTGCTTCTGCTCCGGCTCCGGAACAACGGGGATCTCGTCGGTGTCATCGACGCGGCGCTCGGGCACGGCATCAAAGGAGGGGCGGCCGTGTTGGACCGGTTCCTGCTTCGTGGGCTGTGCCGCCGAGTCAAAGGAGACCGTGGCGTTTTCATCCGGCAGAGCCGGGTAGCTCTGCGTGTGCTGCGTGCGCTGGCGCTGACGCGGACGCGGGGTATGGACCGGGCGCGTGGGGCGCTCGCGCCCCTCGGCAATGGCGTCGATGTCATCGCTGACATAGCCGTAGTCGTCTGCGGAGGCGTCGTCAAGCAGCTCATGCTCCGAGCGGTCCTTCCGGTCACGGAGTCCACCGACGAGTGTAGAGAATTGGGCAGCCACGAAGTCATAGGCTTCGCGCAGAGTGATGCCAGTGATGTTGAGCGCCCCATAGACAATCAACAGGAAGAGCAACGGCACGGCCACGTAGCTAGAGAAGGCTGCTACGAGCAGCTCACCGATAGCAAAACCGATAGCGCCTCCGGCCTCTCCGGCGGCGTTATTATTCCACGTAAGGTCCGGGAGCCCAGCAAAGATATGGATAAGGCTCAGCATGCAGACCACGATCAGGGCCGTGCCGCCAACCACGCGCGGCTTGAAGTGGCCGGCCGGGCCGGAAAGGTCCATCATGAGCGCGATGGCTACGGCGATGAGCGCAACAGGAAGAACATAGGCGCCCGCGCCAATCACATAGCGCACAGCATTGGTGAGGTACTCACCGATAATGCCAGCCACCTGGAACCACGTAGCGCAGGCCAAGACGATGGCCACACCAATCAGCACGAGCGCGACCGCATCCGGGTTGGAGACGCGAATGCTCTTCTCTACCCGGGCGGGGCGCTCCATGATGCTCGTCGGCATCTCGCCGTCAACGTCCTGGGCACGGGTCACCTTGCTTTTCGACGAAGTGCCACCCTCAGCCCTGTTGCTAGTTCTCTTATTCTTCGCGCGTCCAGAAATTTCCCCTGGCTCCCTCACATCGTCGTAATCATCAAAAGCCTCTTCGTCATAGGACGCATCATAAGCGGGATCATAAAGATCCTCGTCCCGATCTCTCGCTTCAGCTGGCTTGAGTCCGGCGAGGCCATGCCCGACTCCCCGCGCCATACTCCCCATGCCCCGGGCCGTAGCGCCAAATACGGTGCCCAGTCCGTGACCAACGGCACGAAAGGCGCTGCCGGTCCTCTCTTCGGAGGTCTCGGCAGCGCGAGTAGCAGACGTCAGCGAGTAGCTTGTGCGGCCCGACGGTCGCGAGCGATTGGCCGTGCGACCTCGGCCGGAGGCGCGAGACGGAGCGTTCTTGACAGACATGATTGCCACTCTAGTAGCAAAAGCCCCATTAACAACATGCGCCACACACGTATGGCGAAGAAAATTAGCGGTTCAGCCTACAGGCTTGACCTTACGATTGCGGATTCATCGCCTTCAATCTCGACATCAGCAGCGTCGCGGCCGAAGGCCCACAAGAGCACCTCGGACACGGTACCTCGTACGCGAACCACAGCGTCGCCTTGTCCAGACACACGATGTCTATCCGCAGCCACGATCGGCGGGAAACCTTGTGGCTCCAGGACAACGGGCAGGCGCGAGTGCGACAGCAGCCGTGTGCCTAGCAGTTTCAACGGCGCCAGTAGCTCTTTGTTGACTGCTCGTGAAAGATCCCTTGGTTCAATGTGGCCATTAGCTCGGCGGAGATCCTCATGGTGGACAAAGTGCTCGGCCGCGTTGAACACGGAGTCTACATAGCGCAGAGGGCTAAACCTAGATGCTCCCCTCCCCCACGCATCCACCAACTCCTCATACGTCATGCCCTCGCGGACCCCATTAGCGACGCTCCGTGCATGAGAGGACAGCGCTGGAATAAAGGAACCGAGCGCTGCATCAGGGCGGTTCTCACGCACCCACAAGTGCGTTGCTAGGTCTCGGGTTGTCCACCCTTCGCACAACGTCGGGGCATCAGGGCCAAGCTCATGGAACAACGCCACCATCTTGGCGCGCTCTGCTGAAGAAAACGACATGCGCCCCAGCATACCCACCGGAGGCGGGAACACTGGGGCGCTTGCGGCCTTAGCTTTAGAGCGATTCGCGGGAAGCGTGAACTTCGTCGTCGTCAGGCAGCAGGATATCCGAGTTCGTCGGAACGATGGTCGGCAGAATCACCGGCTCGCGCTTGTACTTGGAGTCCATGAGCTTCGAGACCTTGCGGCGCAGCTTCTGCACCATGCGGTAGGTATCGTTCTCCCCCTCAGCGGCGAGGTCATTCATGGTGTTCTCCACCATCTCGGCGACCTCAGGCACGATACCGCGATCATCGTCGGAGAAGCCCGTCGTGGACACCGTCGGATGCTCAAGCAGGCGCGACGTGCGGTTATCGATGACACAGGTGATGGAAACGACACCGCCGGCACCCAGGTTGGTGCGGTCCGCGAGGGTATCGGCGTCGACATCACCCATCGACACACCATCGACGTAGAGGTTGCCCACCGGGATCTGGCCGACGACCTCAGCACGGCCGTTGCGCAGATCGACGACAACGCCGTTCTGCGCAAGGACCACGCGATCACGGGCCACACCAGTGGAGACTGCCAGCTCCTTGTTTGCACGCAGGTGGCGCCACTCGCCGTGCACCGGCATGGCATTCTTCGGGCGTGCAGCGTTGTAAAGGAAGAGCAGCTCGCCACCATAACCGTGGCCGGAGGCGTGGACCTTAGCTTCCTTGTTCGTGATGACCTCAGCGCCAATCTGGGACAGCATGTTGATAACGCCGAACACGGCCTCCTCATTACCCGGAATCAGGGAGGAGGAGAAGATGATGAGGTCACCATCGCGGACGGTGATCTGGCGATGCTCACGACGGGCCATGCGGGACAGCGCCGCCATCGGCTCACCCTGGGTACCGGTGGTGATGAGCAGTACCTTGTGCGGAGCCATCTTGGCTGCCTCATCGATCGGGATGATGGTGCCGCGCGGAACCTTCAGGAAGCCCATCTTCTCCGCGATTTCCATGTTGCGCATCATGGAGCGGCCGTTGAACGCAACCTTGCGGCCGGCGGCCACGGCGGCGTCGATAGCCGCCTGCACGCGGTAGACGTTCGAGGCGAAGGAAGCGATGATCACGCGCTGCTTGGCCCCAGAAACTAGGCGCTTAAACGTTGCCGGAATGTCGCCCTCAGAGGCGGACACACCCGGGATGTTGGCGTTGGTGGAATCGCACAGCATGAGGTCCACGCCTTCGTCGCCGTAGCGCGACAGGGCCGGCAGGTCCGTCGGGCGGTTATCCAGCGGGGTCTGGTCCAGCTTGATATCACCGGTGTGGATGATGTTGCCAGCCGGGGTTCCCAGCATGACGCCGAGGGCATCCGGGACGGAGTGGTTCACTGCCCAGAAGCGGCAACGGAACGGACCGTAATTCACATCGGACATCTCATTGACCTCAACGAACTTCGGCTTCTGGCGGTGTTCCTTACACTTGGCAGCAATCAGCGCAATGGTGAAGCGCGAAGCCACGATCGGGATATCCGGGCGCAGCTTCAGCAGCCACGGGATAGCACCAATGTGGTCCTCGTGCGCGTGGGTTACGACGAGCGCCTTGACCTTGTGAATCTTCTTCTCAATCGGACCAAAGTCCGGGAGAATCAGGTCCACGCCTGGCTCACCGGAGGACGGGAAAAGCACACCACAGTCGATGATGAGCATCTCATCCTGGTACTCAAAGACGGTCATGTTTCGACCGATCTCGGAAATACCGCCCAAGGCATAGATACGCAGAGAGTCCTTCTGCTGCTTCGGCGGCTCCGGCAGACGCTTGGTCAGATCCGCGCCTTGCATGGACTTAGGTACATTGCGACGGCCGCGGTTGTTGTTGCGATTGCGGTTGTTACGACCACCGTTGTTGTTATTGCCGTTGTTGTGGTTGTTGTTGCCGCCGCGGCCGCGACCACGGCCGCCACGGGAACCACGAGAACGGGAACGACGGTTGCCGTCGTCAGAGCTTCCAGACTCCTTAGAGGATGCACCGGAAGCAGCCGATTCCTTCGGCGCTTGGAAAACCGGCGAAGCCGCCTCATTCGAGGCGGTCTCGGTCTCCGAAGGCGGACCCGCCTTACGGGTCACCTTGCGGGAACGGTTACGGGATTCAGTCATTCTTAAAGGACTCCAGCCTTTTCCAAATCGTGACGGAGAACCTCAATCTCATCCGCGTCAGCCGCGGAAACCGGGAGACGAGGTTCTCCAACTTCAATGCCCTGCAGGCGCAAGGCAGCTTTAACAAGAGTTGCTCCTCCGAGGCGGCCTTGCGCCTCGACGAGCGGGGACAAAGTTTTCGCGTTGATCTCTCGCGCACGTGCGATATCACCTTCGTCGAAGGCCACGTAGAGATCAGCCAGGGCACGCGGGGCAATATGACCAATCACGGAAATAACGCCTGAAGCACCGAGGGCCAGCCACGGCAAGTTCAGCCCGTCATCTCCGGAGTACCATGCCAATCCGGTTTCCTGGATAAGCGGTGCAGCCGCTACAAGATCGCCCTTGGCGTCCTTGACGGCCTTGATGTTCGGCACTTCCGCGAGGCGAAGAAGGGTCTCCGTCTCAATCGGAATGCCCGAGCGGCCAGGGATGTCATACAGACAAATGGGGAGGTCCACGGCGTCAGCGACAGCGCTAAAGTGCGCATACACACCGGCTTGGGAAGGCTTGGAGTAATACGGAGTTACAACCAAGAGGCTGTCTGCTCCCGCATCAGCGAAAGCGCGCGCTGCTGAAATGCTGGTGGCGGTGTTATTGGTTCCCGCTCCCGCACACAATTTAGCGCGACTGCCTACCTCTTCCTTTACAGCTGCAAACAGCTCCAGTTTCTCATCCAACGACGTCGTCGGTGACTCACCCGTGGTCCCAGCCAAAATGAGCGAATCAATACCGTTATCAACCAGATGAGCTGCCAGGCGACGACCAGCGGACACGTCCAAGGCGCCATCCTGGTCAAATGGAGTGACCATAGCTACGCCTACGCGTCCGAAGGTGTCGACGCCTGTCTGTGCTGTCATACCTGTGCTCATAGGCGTCAAGATTACCCGCTTTCGCCCCTATTGGCCGCATCGGGGTCGTGCGCGAGTCTCCTGCAAAGCCTTTAAGCGTACGGGCTCGAAGCCATTTCGGTCCCGTCGGACAAAGTGGTGATGTGGAAGTCGTCGAAAAGCACCGGCGATTGCTCTCTCAACAGCTTCAAGCATGTCACCGCCAATTGGCGCATCTCAGTATCAGCCTGCTCCGTTGCCCGAGCACCGATAAAGTGGCGCCACGCACGGTAGTTGCCGGTCACTACTATGCGGGACTCTGTGAGATTAGGCAAAACCGCACGCGCTGCCTGCCGCGCCTGCTTCTTACGAAGCAATGCGTTTGGTTCCTCTTCCAGTTTGGACTCGAGGGCGTCGAGCAGCTCTTCGTAGACAAACCGCGCTTCGTCGGCCGCCTGTAGCGTTAACCGCTTTAGCTGCTCATCTTCTGCAATGAACTTGGGCAGCACGACCTCTGCTTCGTCGGAGTGTACGAAGCGTTGTGAAAGCTGGGAGAAGGAGAAATGCCGGTGGCGCACCAACTCATGTGTTGCGGAGCGCGACAACCCTCTTATATACAGCGTCGCGGTGGCATGCTCCAGAAGCGCGTCGTGGCCTACCTCCAAGATGTGGTGCAAATAAGCCTGGTTCGACGCGGTACGAGGATTTGGCTTATCGAAGGACTCGTAACACGCACGCCCAGCAAACTCGACTAAAGCCTCGCTTTCCGACGCCCCCTCGTCCGCCTTCCAATCCACCCCTCGTGGTGCATAAAACGCCGTTGCCGCGATGAGTTGGACATCAAGCTCAGAGACCTTTGCCATTACAGCCCCAGGTACTTCTCAAGCCCCACGGTCAAACCTGCGTGGGAGGAAATCTCGCGCACACCAAGCAAAACACCGGGAGTAAAGGAAGAGCGGTCATAGGAATCTTGGCGGATGGTCAGGGATTGCCCTTGGGTACCGAAGATTACCTCTTCATGCGCCACCATTCCCTGCATGCGAACTGCATGGACGTGGACGCCATCAACGTCTGCACCTCGCGCACCGTCAAGGGACTGCTCGGTCTTGTCCGGCATTGCATCCAGGCCAGCTTCCTTACGAGCCTTCGCAATTCCCTGCGCAGTATGAACCGCCGTGCCGGACGGCGCGTCAAGCTTATTCGGGTGGTGGTATTCAACAACTTCGGCGCTATCGAAGAACTTCGCCGCTTGGGCAGCAAACACCATGGTCAATACAGCTGAGACAGCAAAGTTCGGAGCGATGAGAACGTTGCCAGCGCCCTCCTTCTTAGTCCACTCCTCTACCTTGGCTAGCCGCTCCTCGTCGAAGCCCGTGGTGCCGACAACAGCATGGATTCCATTGGCGATACAAAACTCAAGATTATCCATAACCGAAGCGGGCTGAGTGAAGTCGACGGCAACCTCGGCGCCTGCTTCAACTAGCTTCTCCAGCGGGGTTTCGCGATCAATTTCAGCGACAAGCTCCAGATCTTCTGCAGCGTTGACGCCCTCCACGATTGCCTGCCCCACGCGGCCCTTAGCGCCAAGGACACCCACCTTGATAGTCATTCACAATCCCTTCATACGTGTTCATACGGTTAGCTGTGCCCAGTCTATCCCCGCCGCCGGCAGGGTTTGGGACAGGGCAGAGAGGGCCGCCATAAACCTCGATCAATTGCGTAGTTCACTGGCGTTTAGGCGGTTTTACAACCTGTCACATTTGTATCGCACACCCAATCTATTTTGACGCGGATACCCCCGTTTATAGTAACGACTTGATGTGAATTCACTACTAGCTATAGCCATGTGCGGTGAGGGTCGGTAGAATCATTGTTAGA
>NZ_KV802433.1:0-102523 GCF_001810695.1 Corynebacterium sp. HMSC065D07 | reverse complement strand
TACCAAGAAGCACTAGCCAGACTCAACGCCGAACGGGAAACAGCCACAAAGACCCAGGCCACAGCACCAGCCCAAACCCCAGACACAACGCCACAACAACCACCAGACCCACCACCCGGCAGCAGCTAACACCCCCAACCACCTAACGCAGCAAGGACAGCGCCAACCACCGGCCCCGTCAACAACAGAACCGTTGACGGGCACATCGGCGATCCTTCGAGACTGTGCACCCGTCGACCCAAGACAGGTTGACGGGGATACCGGCGATCCCACACAACGATTCATTTGCCGCTAGGTGCAGCAGGGTCGTGACGGCAAGAACCTTAAGCCCTTAAAAGGCGAAGCCCGCCAACCGGAAAATGGTTGACGGGTTTGCTGTCGTGCACTGATGCAGCTCGAGCAGGCCGAGCCTTGCGGCGGCTGACCGCGTTGGGGCGAAGACCAGAGGTGGTTAGTCGAGTACCGGCGTGGGATCCTCGCCGATGACGACCTCCACCGTGACGGCATCAGGGCGCAGGGTCTCTTCCAACTGAGCAGCCACGACGCCGCCCTCCGCCTTAACGGTTCGTGTAATGCGCAAGACGGGTTGGTTCCGACCCACTCCAAGGGCCTTCTGCTCCTCCGTGCGCGCGGTGGCGGCCACGAGGGAGTCCCGCTTAAACACGGGCACCAGGTCAAGCTCCGTCAACAGCTCGGTCAGCGGCTTCTGGACGTCCTCTTCCGTGAGGTCCGAGGCCAAGGCCTGCGGGATAAAAAGGGTGGAGGCCATGATGGGCGAGCCCTCGGTCAACTGCACCGCGCGGCATTCCCACACGGAATCGCCTTCCTCAATCCCGAAGGAGGAAGCGAGATGCCCAGGCACCTCAATCAGCGTCAGCGACAACACCCGCACCTCAACATCGAGGCCATGTTCACGCAGCTGGTCGAGGGCACTTCGCCCGCTCGTCAGGCTCAGCGTCGGCGGGGTGGCACGCACGAAGGTGCCACCGGTGCGCCCGCGCTTGCGGTCAATGAGACCTTCGATCTGGACGATGTCCAGCGCGTGGCGCACCGTCATGCGCGCCACCTTGTATTCCTGGACTAACTCCCGCTCCGTGGGAAAGCGGTCACCCGGCTTCAGTTCGCCGGATTCAATCTTGCTCCGCAGCGAATCCGCGATCACCAAATAGGCGGGGCGGCGACGTTGAGAGGTGGACACGCCTCATCACTGTACCGTGCGCTGCGTTTTTCGCATCTTGAGAGAAAACGCGGCTCCTACTTGCGCTGATTCAACTCAATACGCGGGCGCACGCGAATCTCCGTAAGCTGCGTCGTCGGGCCAGCATCAACGGTGGCGCGGATAGCCTTCGCCACCTCCACAGGAGCGATGACATGCTCTGGGTTGTAATCCTGCAGGCCCTGCAGCATCGGGGTATCCGTCGGGCCTGGCGCGACGGTGGACACGCGGATGCCGAGCTCGCCGAGGCGCAAGCCGTCGGCAAGCGCGTACAAAGCATGCTTCGTGGCGGCGTAAATGACGTTGTCACCATAGGAGTGAATGCCGGCACCGGAGTTAATGAACACCGCAAGCCCTTCCGCCGCGCGCAGCGCGGGCAGAAGCAGGCGGGTCAGCTCGGCTGGCACGTGAACGTTGAGGTCCATCTGCGCGCGCCAATCCTCCGGCCGAGCGCTCTCCACCGAGCGCTTATCCGCCCGCGCCGCCGCGTGCACGAGCACGTCCACGCGCTCCAGCGAAGCCAGTTCGGCGGGAAGCGGTGAGCCGTCGAGCAGCGACAGCAAGTCAATTGCCACCGGCACGATGTTCTCCGCCTCCGGCAGCTCCCCGGCGCGCCGCCCCAGGGCATACACGCGGTGGTCCCGGGCAAGGTCCTTGATGATCTCCGCGCCCATTCCACCCGTCGCACCAGTTACAACGGCAGTTTTCACCATGGTTGTTCCTCCTTCTCGTTAGCGGAAGCGCTTCGGCACATCCGGCTCCCCCAGCGTCAGCATCAGGCGGTTGGCCCAGTTGAAGAACGCGGTGGAGTTGATGACATCGATGATGGCTAGGGTATCGAATCCCACGGCCTCGAGGCGTTCAACGTGGGAGGCGTCGAAGGCAAAGGGTGACTCGGTCAGGGCCAGGGCGGCATCGCGAATGGCGGACCACTGCGCCGAGCCCAGGTCAGCATCTACGCCCTCCTCGAGCAGACGGTCAATCGCCGCGGCGTCACCGCCCTCTTCCTTGGCGCGCTGCTGGTGCACCGACGCGCAGTACTCGCAACCGTTGAGACGCGATACCACCGTGGCGGCCAGCTCACGCTCGGCGCGGCCGAGTCCGCCGTCGGTGTTGTAGAAGATGTCCAGGTCCGTGAGCGTGCGCGCCTTGAGTGCGGCCGGGTCGCGGGCCAGCAGGCGGAAATACTCCATGTCGATGCGCTCGGGCTTAATGAGCGCGTCACGCTGCACCTCCGTGAACTCCTCCTTCGGCTGCGGCGGCACCCACGGCTTCCAGCCCAGCGAGTGCGCCACGAAGCCCTGCGGCTTGGCGACGTCCGGCACCAGCGTCCCCTCCCCCGGCACCCACTCCGGGGTCTGGGTGGGACGCGGCGCCTCAGTCACGGGCGCGGGCTGCGCGGTACCGGCAAGCACGGAGAGGCCGTGCGCCACGCGCAGTTGAAAAGACAGGAAGCTGACCAGCTGCGCCAGCGTCACGATGTCATCGTCGGACCAGCCGGCCGCCTGCAGGTGACCAATCGCAGCCGGAGAAGCATCCTTGGGGTGGAAGACCAGCAGGTGGGCGAAGTCGAGGGCGGCGGCAAGGCGCGGGGAGCCGTCGAAAAGCGTGAATCCGCCATCGATGTACGGGCCGGTGGTGATGCCGCGCTCCACCGCGCGGGATATTTCGGCGGCAAGCTCCTCCGACTCCTCCGCCAGCAGGTCGGAATAAAAGGCGACGGCAGGCGTCGCCTGATACACGCCCGCAACGAAGGTGGCGATGGCGTAGCGCTCCGCATAGCTGAACGTGCCGGGCGTTGAAGGCTCAAGGAGCGCGGCGAAGGAGGCCTGTGCGTTCTCCTTGGCCTCGGGCCGGCGCTCGCGCAGCTTGGCGACGTCCCCCTCAACACCCGCCAACAGGTTAATGATGTCTGCCATGAATGATTCCTTTCTTGTGTTCGCCCCAGGCTACAGACCCAGGTTGAGGTCGCCGGCGCGGTAGCGGGAGCCGGGGATGGCCTCGATGAGTTTTTGGGTAAACGGTGATTGTGGGTTGCTAAAGACCTCGGCCGTGGGACCAGATTCCACCTGCTGCCCCTTCGAGAGCACCGAGACGGTATCGGAGATTTGGTTGACCACCGCGAGGTCGTGCGAGATGAAAATGTAGGTCAGGCCGAGCTCCTCCTGCAGCCGGGCCAGCAGTCGCAGAATCTGGGCCTGCACGGTGACGTCGAGGGCGGATACTGCCTCGTCGAGGATGACCAGCTCCGGTTCCACGATCATGGCGCGCGCGATGGCCACGCGTTGGCGCTGGCCGCCGGAGAGCTCGCGCGGACGGCGGTCGTAGTAGTCCGGGTTCAGCGCCACCAGGTCCAAGAACTCCTTGGCCTTTTCCTTGGCCGCGCTTGCACGCACCCCCTTCAAGTTCCGCAGCGGCTCCGCTACCGTCTGGCCAATCGTCTGCTTGGGGTCCAAGGAACCGTAGGGGTTCTGGTAGACCAGCTGGATGTTGTTACGCTCTTCACGCAAGGCCTTGCCGCGCAGACCCACGATGTCGCGCCCGCCCACGGTGATGTTGCCCGATGTCGGGGTGTTGAACATGGCGATGCTGCGCCCCGTCGTGGTCTTGCCGGAGCCGGACTCGCCCACGATGGCGTGGGTCGAGCCCTTGGCCACGGTGAAGGAGATGTCATCGACGGCGGTGAAATTACCGAAACGCTGGGTCAGGCCTTCCACCCGCACTAAGGGTTCGCCCGCGGTGCGGTCAGTGGTTGTGTCGGTCTTGACGACGGCGTTGCGCGAAGTAGCTGCTCGGCCGGCGTCGGCGACGGTGAGGGAGGGGGCGTCGGCAAGCAGGCGTTTGGTGTAGTCGTGGCGCGGGTTCGTCAGCACCGTGGCGGCCAGGCCCTCCTCGCGCAGCTGGCCGGATTCCATGACCACGACGCGGTCGGCGCGGTCACCGGCCACCGCCAAGTCGTGGGTAATGAAGAGGATGCCCATGCCGAGCTCCGCGCGCATGTCATCGAGGAGATCGAGGATGATCTTCTGCACGGTGACATCCAGCGCGGAGGTGGGCTCATCGGCGATGATGAGGTCGGGCTCCAGCGCTACGGCGGCGGCGATGAGCACGCGCTGCTTCATGCCGCCGGACAGCTCGTGCGGGTACTGGTGATAGCGGCGCTGGGGATCATCGATGCCGACGCGCTCCAGCAGTTCCAGTGCTTTGGCCTTGCGCTCGGCCGCAGTACCAACCTTGTGGATGCGCAGCCCCTCCTCCACCGAGGCGCCGATGGTCTGCACTGGGTTGAGGGAGTTATTGGGGTCCTGCGGGATGAGGCCGATGCGCCGCCCACGCAGCTCACGCCACTCGCGGCGACGCAGCGAGGTGATATCGCGGCCATCGAAGGTGATGGTTCCGGCATCGATGGTGGCATTCGAGGGCAGCAAGCCGATGGCTGCCATGGCGGAGGTGGTCTTGCCGGAGCCGGACTCGCCCACGATGGCGGTCATCTGCCCCGGGTGAACCTCGAGGTTGACGCCTTGCACGGCGGAAACGTCACCACCTGCGGTGGAATAGGACACGTTGAGGTCCCGCACGCGCAGCAGGGGCTGCGCTGCATTTTTTGTAACAGACATGTTAGGCCTCCACGGGGAAGTTTTGGGACAGGCGGTTGGCGGACATCACCACGGCGACCAGCGCGATGCCGGGCAGGATGATGAGCCACCAGGCGGTGGCCATGAAGTCACGGCCCTCGGCGATAATGAGGCCCCATTCCGGGGTCGGCGGCGGGGCGCCGTAGCCCAGGAAGCCGAGGATGGACAGCTGCAGGATCGCGGTGCCGAACTGCAGGGTGGCCAGGGCGATCACAGGGGTGAGTGAGTTGGGAAGGATGTGGCGCAAGAGCACCGTGGCGTGGGTGGCACCGGCGCCGTATGCGGCCTCGATGTAGTCCGAGCTGGCCACGGTGATCACCTGGGAGCGGGCCAAACGGGCGAAGGTCGCCACGGACGTCGCACCGACAGCCACCGCCGCCTGCACGGAGCCAAAGCCCAGAACGATGATGATGGACAGCGACAGCAGGATGCCGGGGATGGACAGCAGCACGTCGACCACGCGCATGAGGACGGTGTCCACCGCTCCTCGGAGGGAGCCGGCGAGCAAACCGATGAGCGTGCCGACGACCAGGCCGACGGCCACGGCGATCAGCGCGCCGAGCAGCGACTGGCGGGCACCATAAACAATGCGCGCGTAGAGATCGCGGCCCACCGCGTCCGTGCCCATGAGGTGGCCGGACTCCCCCGGCGGCAACAGGGCCACATCGGTGCCCGCATAGGGGTCGGCCGAGGTGAACAAACTTGGGAAAAGCGCGGCCAGGAAAGCGATCACGAGGACCACGATGGCGATGATGGAACCCGGCGCGAGCCAGGGATTCGCAGTGTGGCGGCGCGGCGCTCGTGAAGAACGCAGCGGATTGGTGTGCGTCATGCTCATGAGCGCACCGTCCTTTCTTCAGCAGCGGCAGCGCGGCGCTCCGGGGCGCTGGCGCGCAGGCGCGGATCCAGCACCGGGTAGAGCAGGTCCACCACGAGGTTGATGATGATGTAGGAGGTCGCAGCGATGAGAACCACGGCCAGCAGCACCGGGGTATCGCGGTTCGCCACGGCCTGCGCCACCATGTAGCCCAAGCCGGTGCGGCCAAAGACGGTCTCGGTCACCACGGCACCGCCGACGAGCTCACCGAAGAGCAGGCCCGCCATGGTCAAGGTGGGCAGCAGCGAATTGCGCAGGACAGTTCGCCAGAAGATCCACGCCTCCGAGGCGCCGCGTGCGCGCACCGCCTGGACGAAGGGCCGCGATTGCGTCTCATCGATGGAGCGGATCAACACCTGAATGAGCGGCGCGGCCATAGGTACCGAGAGCGTCAAGGTAGGCAGGATGAGGCCCTCCACGCTGCCGGGTTCAATGACGCGCACCCAGCCCAACTGGAAGGAAAAGAACTGGATGAGCAGGATGGCAATCCAGAAGCCGGGCAGCGAGACCATGAAGGAAGGCAGACCCCGGAAGAAAGAACCGATGGCGCCAAGCCCCGGCAGCGTGGCCACAAAGGCCACGAGCACGGCCACGATGAGTGCGAGAACGATGGCGCTGGCGGCGAGGATGAGGGTGTGGGGAAGGGCGTCGGCAAGCAGCGTGGCTACCGGAGCGCCCGACTGCGTGGAGTTGCCGAAGTGCCCGGTGAGGAAGCCACCCAGAGACGTGAAGTATTGCACCACGAGCGGCTTGTCGACGCCCATCTCCTCCCGGATGGCGTCAATCTCCGCCTGGGACAGGCCCAGGGCAGGGTCGCCGAAGCGCGACTGGACGGCATCCGATGGCAGCGCCGACAGGAGCACAAAGGCCACGGTGTAGGTAATGAGCAGCACGAGGAGGGCCTGCCCAATGCGGCTGAAGAGTTGGCGGGTTGTCATTTATTTCTCCTCCTCATCCGATGCCGCGGCGTCGATGGACACCTCGTAGAACCACGGGCGCGCCACCGATTCCGGGCTGAAGCCCGAAATACCCGGCCGGACGGCGTAGACCACGGGCTCCTCAAAGAGCGGCAGCGCATAGGCCTGCTCGGTGATGTAGTCCTGGACTTCTTCCGTGGCCTTGATGCGGCCTTCCTTGTCGGGGGTGTCGAGGACGGCGTCGAGAAGCTCCTGCAGGTGCGCGTCGATTGGGGTGCCCTCCGCGTCTTGGTTGAGGAAGGCGTCGCGGTTGTTGATGCCGTAGAGCGAGGTGATGACGTCGTAGTCGGCGCGGCCCACCATCGAGTGGTAGATCTGCACCTTGTCAACGTCCTTGGCATCGGCGTTCTGCGTGGCCTGGTCGCCGGCGTTGACCTGGATGCCGATGCCCAGCTCACCCAGCTGGTCCTGCACCATGGTCATGACTTCCTTGGAGCGCGGCTGCGGCAAGGCGGTGTTGGTGCGCAGGACGAGGCGCTGGCCGTCTTTGACGCGGATGCCGTCGGGGCCGGGCTCCCAGCCGGCCTCGTCGAGGAGGCGCTTGGATTCCTCGGGGTCGAAGGTATAAGCGGCGGACTGGTCCTTGTAGGCCAGGCCGGTCTTGGCCACCGTGGAGGTGGCCAGCGGGTAGGACTCGGAGAAGAGCACGCGGAGGATTTCCTCGCGGTCCACGCCGTGGATGATGGCCTCGCGCACGCGCTTGTCCTGCAGCAACGGGTGGTTAAAGCGGAAGGCGAACTGGTTGTTCATGGAGTTCGTGCCGCGCGAGACGATGTCAACGCCTTGTTCTTTCAGCAGCGACTCCTGCGGGGCGGAGATTTGGCGGGCGATATCGGCCTGACCGGAGAGAATAGCGCCGGTGCGCACGGATTCCTCGGCGGCGAGGATGTAGTGGACGCCGTCGATCTCCGCGCGCCCTTGGTGCTTCACGGCCGGCGGGGCCCAGTCGTAGTCCTCGCGGGTCTTGAGCTTAAGGTCGGTGCCGATTTCTTCCGATTCCACCACGAAGGGGCCCGAGCCAATGACGTTGACCGCGTTGCCGGGGCCGAAGCCCTCGTTGTCCAAGGCCAGCGTGGAATCGGAGAGCAGGCCGGCGTTATAGGCAGAGGTGGCTTGGAGGAACCCCGGGGAAGGCTGGGTGAAGTAGAACTTCACGGTGTCCTCGTCCACGACCTCGCCGTGGTCATAGTTGGCGATCTGCTCTGAGCTGGTCAGCGTGCGGGACTTATCGCCGCGGCCGAAGAGGTCGAAGTTGGCCACGACGTTTTCGGCGGTCAGCGGGGAGCCATCGGAGTAGGTGACGTCGGTGCGAATGTTGAACGTGTACTCCGTGGCATCCGCGTTGACCTTGGGCATCTCCGTGGCGATCCACGGCGAGAGCTCGAGGGTCTCGGGGTCTTGGTACAGGAGGCGATCGGTCAGCTGGTTGACCACGCCGCCGTTGGGATAAAAGCCGGCGGCCGGCGGGTAGAGCGTGCGGAAGAACTGCGGCTCTAGGTAGGTGAGGACGTTGTCCTCCCCGTCCGGCCGCTCCGCGGCGGAGCAGCCAGCTAAGGCGAGGACTGCTGCCAGGGTGGCGGCGAGTGCGCGTAGGGTTTTCACGGTATTGCTTTCAGAGAGTAGATAGTCGGTTTGAATTGTGTCTACGGATTTAACACAACGTATACTGACCGGTATTATTCCACTAGACAGCACAGTCTAAATGTTTGAGGTTGATCTTTATGCCCTCCATCGCCATCGTCGGGGCCGGCCCACGCGGCATCTCGCTGGTCGAGCGCCTCGCGGCCCACCTGCGCGCGACCCCCCTTGAGTCACCCCTGCACCTCCACATCATCGATGATGCCCCGCTGGGCGCTGGCCGCATTTGGGATACGGAGCAGACCCGCACGTTGTGCATGAACACGCTGGCCGGCGCGGTCACTCTGTTCACCGAGCCCAGCTCCACCACCACCGCGCCGGTCCTCGAGGGCCCCATCCTCTACGAGTGGATCCAGCTCCTGCGTGGCGAGCGCCCCGACATCGCGCCTGCCAAGCTGGAGCTTTATGATTCCCACCCGCCGCGCGAGGAGCTAGCCGCTTCCTTTGCCGAGGAACTCGCGCGAACCCGCCCGGAGTCCAACCCTTCCCGCGCGCTTTACGGCGCCTACCTGGAGTGGGTCTTCGAGGTTGCGCTGACTCAGCTGCCGGAGACCGTGGACGTCGTCCAGCACCGCGCCCGCGCGCTGTCCGTGGAGGAGCGCGGTGAGCAGGACGCCATTACACTTTCCGACGGCTCCACCGTCACCGCCGACGCCACCGTCCTGGCCTACGGCTGGCAGGTACCGGCGCTCAGCGAATCCGAACGCGCACTGGCGGAGGCTGCGCACTCGGATCTGCATTGGGTGCGGCCAGATAACCCCGTCGAGCAGCCAGTGTCTGAGGTCCCCGCGGGCGAGAAGGTCCTGATCCGCGGCCTGGGCATGGGCTTCTTCGACATCATGGCGCTGCTCACCATCGACCGCGGTGGTGAGTTTGTGGGGGATCCCTCCACGCGCTCCGGGCTGCGCTACGAGCCCAGCGGTGAGGAGCCGCACTTCATCGTCTCCTCCGGCCGCGGCTACCCTTATATCCCAAAGTCGGAATATCACGCGCTGCCGCCGAAGGCCGCGCTGACCCGTTTCCGCGCCGCGGTGGCCGCACTGGTTCCGGAGGTCGAGCTGGACTTCGGCACGCAGTTGCTGCCGCACATTCTGCGCGATGCCTACGCCGAGTACTACGAGAACCAGGCGCGGGTCGCGCCTGATGCCCTGCAGCGCCCCCTCGCGGATATCATCGCCACCATCGATGCCACTGTGGTGGATGCCAACGACCTAGCAGGCATGGCAGACCAGCTCACCGCAGCCCTCGAGGGCTCCTCCGCGCAGCCTTTGGATCTTGCGCATTGGGCGAACCCACTCGACGATTTCACCGACGGTGAGATCACCGAGTACATCGCCGAAGGCTTAGCGCGCGACATCATCGAGGCCGTCGCCGCCGCCGATTCCCCGCTGAAGTCCGCGCTCTGGGCCATCTCTGCCGCGCGCAAGCCCTCCTCGATTGCGGGTTCAGAAGGCCGGATGACATGGGAGTCCCGCACCAGCACGTACAAGGAGTTCATGGCCTTCGGACAGATGGTAGGCTCCGGCCCGCCGCTCTTCCGCACGCGCCAGCTGCTCGCGCTTGTCGACGCCGGCCTCGTCACCTTCCTGGGTCAGCGCCCCCAGCTAGAGATCGGCGAGAAGTTCACGCTGCGTACCGCGCACGGTGAGGCTTCCTCCACCTGGCTTATCGACGCCTGGATGCACTCCCCCGACGTCCGCCGCGCCGGCGACCCACTGGCGGTATCCCTCAACGGGCGTGTTCGCGCGTTCGTCGACCATGGTCAGGCCACCGGCTCGCCGGAGACGACGTGGAACCGCCGCGTG
This sequence comes from Corynebacterium sp. HMSC065D07, assembly GCF_001810695.1. Classification (NCBI taxonomy): domain Bacteria; kingdom Bacillati; phylum Actinomycetota; class Actinomycetes; order Mycobacteriales; family Corynebacteriaceae; genus Corynebacterium; species Corynebacterium sp. HMSC065D07. The sequence goes on along the minus strand of NZ_KV802433.1, from coordinate 92,375 downwards.
GTCAACCCCGGTGGCATCGAGGACCCGCGCTTGCACATCGTGGGCATCCCCACCTATTCGCAGTGGCCGGACACCACCATCTCCCCCATGCCCGGCACGGACCCACTCATGCTGCAGGAAACCGACCGCACGGCCGGCTCCCTGCTCAATTCCCTCTAATCACACACAGCGAAAGCGCCGAGGCTCAAAACCTTGGCGCTTCGGCGGTTTTAGTGAAGGGCGTCGAGGGCCTGCTCCAGGTCCGCGAGCAAGTCATCGATGGACTCGATGCCCACCGAGATGCGCACGAGGTCTGCCGGTGGCACGAGCTCGGAGCCCTCAGCGGAAATGTGCGTCATGTTCTGTGGGTGCTCAATGAGGGACTCGACACCGCCAAGGGACTCAGCCAGCGAGATGAGCTTGGTGTTGAGACAAATCTGGCGGGCGTGCTCCTCGCTGTGGAAGCGCACGGACAGCATCCCGCCGAAGCCACGCATCTGCTTCTTAGCCAGCTTATGGCCCGGGTGCGAGGGCAGGCCCGGGTAGAGAACCTGCTTGACCTCTGGGCGGGATTCCAGGAACTCGGCCACGGCCTGCGCATTGGAACAGTGGCGATCCATGCGGACTTCCAAGGTCTTGATGCCGCGGGCGGTGAGGTAGGCGTCGAAAGGCGAGGACACCGCGCCGACGTTGCCCTGGAAATAGAGCAGGCGCTCATCCATCTCCGCGGAGTTGGTCACGACCGCACCACCCAGCACATCCGAGTGGCCGCCCAGGTACTTCGTGGTGGAGTGCAGGACGTGATCCGCGCCCAGCTCCAAAGGATTCTGCAGGTAGGGCGTGGCAAAGGTGTTGTCGACGACAATCTGAGCGTCGGTAGCCGCCTTAACAACCTCAGAGACTGCGGCGATATCCGTGATCGTCGTCGCCGGATTGGTCGGGGTCTCCAACCAAATGAGCTTGGTGTTCTCTTTCAACGCCGCCTCTACCGCCGCGGCATCGGCGGTATTGACGATGGACAGCTCGATACCCCACTCACCATAATCATGGTGCAGGAGGCGATACATGCCGCCATAGGCATCGTTGCCGAGGATGACGTGGTCACCTGGACGAACAAGAATCCGAATGAGGGTATCGACGGCCGCCATGCCCGTGGCGAAACAGCGCGCATACTCGGCATTCTCGAGCGCCGCGAGGGTCTTCTCCAGAGAATGAACGGTGGGGTTAGCCACTCGCCCGTACTCATAGCCGCCGCGCAGCTGCGCGAGGCCATCCTGCTGGTACGTGGTGGAGGCGTAGATCGGTACGTTGATGGATCCCATGTAGGGATCCGGCTGGTAACCGGCATGGATGGAACGGGAGGAAAAGCCAAGAGTGCGGTTGTCAGTCATGAGGCACAATTCTAGACCAAGCTGTTCAGTCGCGGGAAAGACAAGCTTTTTATATTCAGCTCTCTTCCCTACCATCGGTAAGCGTCAGTCGTGAGCGATAGCAGAAAGGACACACGTGACCAGACCAACCACATACCTAAGCGCTTCCTCCGAGCCAACCGACGGGGCTGTCGACGCGGTCACCCGCTGGTGGCAAACAGAAAACATGCAGTCCTGGCTCATCGACAAACCCATCGGCATCGCGCTCATCCTCATCGTCGCCATCATCGGCAGCTGGCTGCTGCGCCGGCTCATCACCAAGCTGGCTGATAACAGCATCAAGAAGGGCAAGCTCAGCTCGCCGCTCTCCCCGCGCAAAGCGCACAAAACAACCGACAAGGTCCTCGAGCAAACACAGGAGGCTCGGCGCACCTCCCGCATCCAGACCCTCGCCGGCGTTGGACGCTCCGCGGTTGCCATATTCGTCTGGGTCTGGGCAGCGCTCGCTATCTTGGACAAGCTCGGAGTCAACGTCGCCCCGCTCGTAGCCTCAGCCGGCGTGGTTGGTGTCGCCCTTGGTTTCGGCGCCCAGGCGCTGGTCAAGGATTTCCTGTCCGGCATTTTCATGCTCATGGAGGACCAGTACGGCATCGGTGACACCATCGACCTCGGAAACGGGGTCTTCGGCGACGTGGAGTCCATTTCCCTACGTATTACCACGGTCCGCGATATCGATGGCGCGCTATGGTACGTCCGTAACGGCGAAATCTTGCAGGTGGCCAACCATTCCGACCGCTACTCCGTCGCCCGCGTGCAAGTGCCCATCGCACTGAGTAACGACCCCACCCGCGCAGTCGATGTCATCACCTCCGCAGCAGAGGACGCCGCCCGCGACCCCGAAATCAAGGGCTTCATCCTGGCCAAACCTACGGTCAATGGCATGTCCGGTTTGGAAGTTGACCACATGTCCTACCGCGTTTCCGTCAAGACGCTACCGGGCAAACAATGGGATGTGCAGCGCGCGATGCAGGCGAAAATCCTCACCGCCATGCATACGGAAGGAATTACCACGCCCTACCCGCGGGGGATGGCTATCTTTGATTTGGAAGAACCCAGCCTGACGCGAAAGGAAGATTAGGCGTGCAACCAACGAGCGTGTACGAAGCCGTCGGCGGAATGGAGACCTTTGAGAAACTCGTCGGTGGTTTCTACGCCCAGGTGCGCGAAGACGATCTCATCGGGCCGATGTACCCGCAGCAGGATTGGGAAGGCGCGGAAAAACGCCTGACCTGGTTCCTCGTGCAGTACTGGGGCGGACCCCAGCTCTTCTCAGAGAATCGCGGTCACCCGCGCCTGCGCATGCGCCACGCGCCCTACCCCATCGATATGGCTGCCCATGATCGCTGGCTCGAGCTCATGGGCAACTCCTTAGCGCAGATCGACGAGGAGACCATCCCGCCGGCCTACCGTGCGGTGATTTGGGACCACATGGAGCGAGTAGCGGCGATGCTCATCAACCGCGCACCCTAAAGCCCGAAGGCCTCCTTCACGGGCTGGGACACCAGCTCTCCCCCGCGGGTCATCAGACCATTGGCCAAGCCCGGGAAGCGCTCGACTGCACCGTCGAAGCCGCCGGCAGCCAGGGCGCGCATGTACGGCAAGGTGGCCGAGCCGAGTGCGCGTGCGGAGGTGTTCGCCACCGCGCCCGGCATGTTGGCAACGCAGTAGAAGAGGGTGTCGTGCACCTTGAAGGTTGGCTCATCGTGCGAGGTCTTGTGGGAGTTCTCGAAGCAGCCGCCTTGGTCAATGGCAACGTCGACAAGCACGGCGCCCTTCTTCATGCGCTTGACCACGTCCTCCCGAACCAACTTCGGGGCGGCAGCGCCGGGCACGAGGACGGCGCCGATGACGAGGTCGGCGGCGAGAAGCTCCGCTTCCAGCGTGGCAGGGTCCGACACCAGGGTGCGCACGCCGCCCTGGTACTGCTCATCGAAGCGCTGCAGGACGTGTGGGTCGAGGTCGAGCACCGTGACTTCCGCGCGCAGGCCGTGCGCCATAGCCACCGCGGACGCGCCAACCTGGCCGCCGCCGATGACCACCACTCGCGCCGGTTGGGTACCCGGCACGCCGGAGACCAGCAAGCCACGCCCACCCTGCGTGGACAACAGATGGTGAGTTCCCTCAATGACGGCGAGACGCCCGGCCACCTGGGACATCGGTGTCAAAAGCGGCAGAGTGCCGCGGGCATCGGTAACCGTCTCATAGGCCACGGCGGTGGTTCCGGCCTCAACCAGGGCGTCCGTCAGCGAACGGTCCGCCGCCAGGTGGAGATAAGTGAAGAGCAGCAGATCCTCGCGCAGGTAGCCATACTCGGCCTCGAGCGGTTCTTTGACCTTGACCACCATGTCCGCCGCCCAGGCCTCCTTAGCGGTGGCGACGATGGTCGCCCCCACGGCTTGGTACTCGGAGTCTGGGAAAGAAGCGCCTTCTCCGGCCCCAGTTTCCACTAGAACCTCATGGCCGTCTTTGATGAGTGCGTGCGCAGCGCTCGGGGTAAGAGCGACGCGGTTCTCGTTGTTCATGATTTCTTTGGGTGCCGCAATACGCATCGTGCGAGCTATCTCCTTTTATTGAAGAAACTGAATTCGACCCCTTAATAGTAACGCAAATCACGCTGCGTTGCGGGCGTAGAAACCACACAGTTTTCCCGCGGTGCTGTGCCCCGCCGCAGACTCTGCGGCGGCGAGGCTGGAGACGTTTTAGAACAAAGACAGCCGCGTGGAGTGATAAACACTGCCATAGGGCGCGTCGAGGCGAACCCACCGCCCCTTGCCCGCCACGCGCAGATGGCGGGGGATATCGAGTGACGCAGCAAAGCCCGGAATGAGACCCAAACTCGTGCAGGCGAAGATCATCCGCATAGGAATCTCTACTTGGGTCTCCGCGCTCTCCACGGTGAGCACGGTTTGATTCAACAGGCCTTTCGGCGGGCCCATCGGACCAGAGAATTGCCGGGCTAGCTGCCGGCCTTTATCCGCTAAGTCACGGACGACGTCGACAGGCAATGAATCAATCTCTCGAAACCCCGTTGCCGGCGGCAAGGCCCCCGGCCATGAGGGGTCGCGCGCGGGGCCTAGATCAAGCACCTCCGCCCCGTCCTCTTCAAGAAGGTGTTCGGGGGTGGTGCGGAGGGCGTCGAGAAGCGCCTGCGCCGACACCACTGCCCCATCGCGACCAACGTTGCCTTCGCAGCGCCGCGCTACGACGACATCGAAGGGGGTCGTGACAAAAACCTCAACGTGGGTGGCGTCGTATTGACGCAAGCGCACCGTCGCTGAGGCATCCAGCCCCGTCGCACGAGCGAGGAGGGCCTGTAGCCCCACCCCGCCGTTGTGCAATGTCAGGGATTCACTCTCCATAATTGCGCTGGCCGCCTACTGCTCGTCCAACTCGACGACAGCATTTTCCAGGATGATGGTGCGCTCCTGCTCAGAAACCTCCCGCGGCATCTGGGTATCTGGATCAATGGTGACCTGCACACAGTCGATGACGCAGGCCACCTGGCCTTGCGCGTCCTTGATCTTCTGACGAGTGGTAAACGACGTGGCTCCAAGGCGCACCACCGTGGTCTCCACCGTCACCGTGCCATGCCGTCCATCCCACTTGATGGGGCGGACATAGTCCGCGTCGATGTGGCGAACAAAAGCCACCATGTTTAGGCCACGTGAATAGAAGTGGTGCATGGCAAAGGCCAAGCGCGCTTCCTGCGCCAGCTCGATAAAGTTGGCGTTCATCATGTGGCCGTACATGTCGAAGTCCGACCAACGCACTCCCACGGTGAGCTCGTGGACGTTGTCCTTAGTCTCCTCCGACACAACATTCTGAGCGGGCATTCCAGAATCCTTCCGAAGATTTCCTTTGAGTGTTAGGGCTGAGCGGCCCTAGCGGCTGAGCTTGCGGTGGGTAACGCGAGACGGACGGGCGGCGTCCTCACCGAGGCGCTCGACCTTGTTCTTCTCGTAATCGCCGAAGTTACCCTCGAACCAGAACCACTGGCCTTCCGCGACATTGCCTTCCCAGGCCAGGATGTGGGTACAGGTGCGGTCGAGGAACCAGCGATCGTGGGAAATAACCACGGCGCAGCCGGGGAACTTTTCCAGCGCGTTTTCCAGGGAGCCCAAGGTTTCCACGTCCAAGTCGTTGGTCGGCTCATCGAGGAGGATCAGGTTGCCGCCCTCTTTGAGGGTCAGGGCCAGGTTCAGGCGGTTGCGCTCACCACCGGAAAGAACCTTAGACGGCTTCTGCTGGTCCGGGCCCTTAAAACCGAATGCGGAGAGGTAGGCGCGGGACGGCATCTCGTTCTGGCCAACGTGGATGTAGTCCAGCCCATCGGAGACGACCTCCCACACGGTGGCCTCTGGGTCGATGTTTTCGCGTCCCTGGTCAACGTAGGAAAGCTTGACGGTCTCGCCGACGGTGACAGAACCGGAATCCGGCTCTTCCAGGCCCACGATGGTCTTGAACAGGGTGGACTTACCCACACCGTTCGGGCCGATAACACCGACGATGCCGTTGCGCGGCAGGGTGAAGGACAGGTCCTTAATAAGGACGCGACCATCGAAGCCCTTGGTCAGGTCCTTGACCTCCACAACCTTGTTGCCCAGGCGCGGCGGGGTCGGAATCTGAATCTCCTCGAAGTCGAGCTTCTTGTACTGCTCGGCTTCTGCAGCCATCTCCTCGTAGCGCTGGAGACGGGCCTTGTTCTTGGCCTGGCGCGCCTTCGCACCGGAACGAACCCACGCGAGTTCTTCCTTGAGGCGCTTCTGCAGCTTCTTGTCCTTAGCACCAGCAACTTCGAGGCGCTCAGCCTTCTTCTCCAGGTAAGTGGAGTAGTTGCCCTCGTAGGGGTAGAGCTTGCCGCGATCAACCTCACAGATCCAGCCCGCAACGTGGTCGAGGAAGTAGCGGTCGTGGGTCACGGCCAGGACGGCGCCCGGGTAGGACTCGAGGTGCTTCTCCAACCACTGGACGGACTCGGCGTCGAGGTGGTTAGTGGGCTCGTCGAGCAGCAGGAGATCCGGTTCACTCAGCAGCAGCTTGGCCAGCGCGACGCGGCGGCGCTCACCACCGGACAGGTTAGTCACCGGGTCATCAGACGGCGGGCAGCGCAGTGCCTCCATGGCCTGCTCGATCTTGGAGTCAACCTCCCACGCATCCGCGTGGTCGAGCTCCTCCTGTAGCTTGCCCATTTCTTCCATGAGCTCGTCGGAGTAGTTGGTGGCCATCTCTTCCGCGATCTCCTCGAAGCGCTGCTTCTTCTGGAAAATCTCCCCGAGGCCTTCTTCGACGTTCTCGCGGACCGTCTTCTCCTCGTTGAGCGGCGGCTCCTGGAGGAGGATGCCGACCGTCTTGCCCGGGTCAATGAAAGCCTCGCCGTTGGAAGGCTGATCGAGGCCGGCCATAATTTTCAGGATCGAGGACTTACCTGCACCGTTGGGGCCCACGACGCCAATCTTGGCGCCCGGGTAGAAAGCCATAGTGACATTGTCCAAAATAACCTTGTCACCGATGGCCTTACGCACGTTTTTCATCGTGTAGATGAATTCGCCCATGTTTCACCCTTTACTTCTGTCAGGATTGGTCAATAACAGTACAAAGAGTACATCACATGGGCGGTGGTAGTCCCCCGTCCTTAGGCCATAGCTTCTTCTGGCGCCGGTTCGCGGTGAGCTTCGGCCGCGCTCTGCGCTTGCTGACGATCCGCCGCAGTATCCTGCGGGGTATCTCCCGACTGCAGAGCAGCCGGCAATGCCTCATCCTCCGCAGTACTCGGCGGTGCCGTGTAATCCACATCCAGTACTGGCGGATTCTCCCCCAGCCAGAGGGCTTCGCTGCCCTCCTCACCATAGGAAGTACCAATCTTGGTGGAGGTGATGCAGAAGCGGTTGAGGTCGAGGCCCACGTGGGCGATCTTGATATAGGTCCTAGAGCGCTTTGCCCCGTTCTTATCCTCCCACCGGTCCGTGACAATGGAGCCCATAACAAAGACCGGCATGCCCTTAAACAGGGACTTCTTAACATTGATGGCGCACTGGCCCCACACCTCACCGTCGATATAGTTAAGGTCCAGCTCCCGCCACACAGTCTTGCCCTCGTCATCCTTTTCCGGAACGCTGCGCGAGGAAGCAAAGCGGAGGCGGGCCTTGTACATGGTTTCGCTGATTTTGGTCAGGTGGGGGTCGTGAGTCAGGCGCCCCGTGAGTGAAATTGGGTATTGAGACATTGCGTGATTCCTTTGCTGTTTGTGGCTGGTGCTCTTTTCAATGCGAGGAAGCGATGCGCCTCCCGTACCTCGCATCATCGCCACCCATCAGCGCGCCCGCAATGACCTCACTGCCAACCTGTGGATAACTTGTTGAAAGCATCAACAACATATCCGTTTCGCCCGGTAAGCACTCTTTTTCACGCACCCAGGGTGGGCACTCCCGCTAGTGCTGGCGGAAGGTGGAATCATCCCCTTCGCTCATCTGCTTGAGCATGGCGTTATAGCTTTCCAAATCAGCATCGCCGTCAATATCCGCCTTAGCATCATGGCGCCGAGCGGTGGCACGATCCTCCCGCAGCCAGTCAAGGAATAGCGAACCAAACACAATCACCAGCGGGAATTGGCCGAAGCCCCAGGAAATACCGCCGCCGGTTCGTTGGTCCGTGACAAAGTCCGGGTGCCACGGCAAGCTCAAGGACTCATAGAAGTCCAAGCCCAGAATGACTTGCATCTGCATGAGGTAGACGCCGGCAAAAAGGTGCAGGGGCATCGACACGAAGAGGATGAGCAGGCGAATGCCCGTCGGCGCGCGCCACGGCAACGGGTCCGGGCCAATAACTTCCCAGTAGTAGATGTAGCCAGAGATCAAGAAGACCCAGTTCATAATCACGTGCCCAGCGTGTTCCGAAATGGCGAGCTCATAAAAGTTCGGGAAAAGGTAGAGCACGTAAAGGAAAGCCAGGAACTGCACAACGTTGACCGCTGGATGCGTAAGAATGCGCAAGGTACGAGCCTTGGTGAGGGCGACGGCGGCGTCGTGAAGCGTGGGCTTGCCCGGCTCCCCAGGCTCAAAAGCTTCCATCACTAAGGTCACCGGAGCGCCCAGCACAAGGCACAGCGGGACTGCCATGGACAGAATCATGTGCACCAACATGTGCATGGAGTACAGCGCCGGCATATACAAGCCGATGCCATTGCTCATAATCAGCGTCATGCCCAGCGCTCCCACAAGGAACCACGCAGTGCGTCCTGCCGACCACGTCAGCCCGCGGCGCTTGAGGCGCCACAGCGCGTACAGGTAGAAGCCGGCCAGCACGATCCCCAGCGAGCCAAACATGAGATCAAAGCGGAACATGGTCCACACGTTGGTGGCGGTGGGGGCGTCGAAAAGCTCATAGCCCAGCAGAATCTGCATGGCGTTGAGATTCGGGTCCCGCGGCGGCGGGGGCGGCGTACGGCCCATCGAGATGGCTACGCCAACGGTCGCCGCCATGATGAGAACCTCAACCACAGCCACCCTGATAAACAGGCGCGGCGAACTCTTCAAGTGAGGGATGGTAACCCGTCGGTGCACGAAGCCGATGGCTGCCAACACCACGGTGAGCACCGCTTTGCTCAGCACTAACAGGCCGTACCGAGTAGTGAACAGATCCCCGAACTCAACGCGAATCAGCGCATTAACTACGCCTGTAGCTGCCAGCCCCACGATGGAGAACAACGCGACCGAGGAATAGCGACGCACCGCCACACCCATATCTGGGCCAAGGCGGCGGCCATGGGCGATGAGCCCCATGAGTCCACCGACCCAGAGCATGATGAAGAACAGGTGCAGCAGCAGCGAGTTCGTACCGTAGTCATGATCGCCACCGGAAGCCGAGTGGCCCTCCATCCCGAGAGGCACCGTCAGCAACAAGGACAAGAAAAACGTTCCGACTTGGCCCGCCCACGTGCGTGCGACAAAACCAGATACGGCAACAACCACTGCGATAGCTGCGGTGAGCAGCCAGACTTGCGACGCCGCGATCTGCCCCACTGCCATGCCCATGAGCTCCGGGTTGAGAACCTTAGCCAACGGGGTACCGGTGAGATCCGACATGACGAGAGGGACCTCTAATAAAGACACCACCGCGGCGCCCACCGCCGCCCATGCGCCGGTCCGCGCTGCGATGTGCCCATCGACGGTGAGCGTGGCCTTGATGAGACGCTCGTTGTCCTTATCCGGTACCGCCGGGTAAATAAAGAAGGCGCTCGACATAAAGGAGCCGATCGAAAGCGCCATGAGCATCCACGCGATAGCGCGGAAGAAGGGAAGGCCGAACGTTGTCATGCGCCCTGGGTCGGGGATGCCTAGGGCGGCGAGCGAGTCCGCAAGAAAGAACAGAGAAATAATTCCGCCCACGAGGCCCGCGAAGACGATGAAAGAAAGATTCAACAAGCGGGAAGGCTGCGCTCCCGACGTCGAGCGCGCCGACCCCCGAAAGCGCTGTGAGCTGGGAGTTTCTTTCTCAGTGTGCATGGTGGGCAGTCTACCGCCACGGAGGTTCTCTTACCTAAAAGGTAGTTTTTTCTCAGCTTTCGGGTAGTCTGCTCTTATGGACTCTCGCCAGCTTCACCATTTTCGGTCCGTTGTGGACCACGGTTCATTCACGCAAGCTGCGGAAGCACTGCAGCTCACGCAACCTTCTTTAAGCCTAACCGTGCGCAAACTTGAAAAGGATCTCAACGTGAAGCTGCTCTCCCGCGGGCGCGGTGGAGTCCGAACCACAGAGGCCGGAGATTACCTCTATGGCGTCGCTACCTCGATAGATTCCCTTCTTACCACCGCCACCACGCGCCTTGCCGAAATTGCATCCGGCAGCGCGGGCTCGGTGACGTTATGCTCCGCCCCTGAGTTCAACTGGCTTTATATGCCTGAGATTCTGTGCCGCATGCGCCAGCGCGCACCGGAGGTAAGTGTTTCCTTAAAGGACTTAGAACCAACCGCCACGTTGAGAGAGGTCCTGGATGGCTCAGCGGAGTTAGGAATCCTCCTCACCACTAACCCACAGCGCTTCCGCCAAGACTACGGCGCGCAGCTCACCATTGACTGCGCCGCAGAAATTGAGGTGCGCGTCGCGCTCCCCGAGAGGCTAAAAGGCTTGCCTGACCCCGTGCGGTTGACCGACCTGAGCGCTGAGACCTGGCTCTTGCCGCCGCGCTGGCCGGAACTCAGCGGTTTGCCGGAAGCAATGGATCAGGTGTGGGCTAAGTCGGCATTAAGCAAGCCCGTCACGGTCCAAGAAGTTCCCACATTGCAAACGGGGTTGCCACTCGTGGCGGGCGACTACGGCATCAGCCTCCTGCCGCACACCGCGCAGGCTTTGGGCCAGCAGGGAGTCCACTTCCGGCGAATCGCGGAAGCCCTCCCGACCGTGCAAGCGCTCGTCATCCACCGCGCGGACCGTGCGCTGAGCCCAGCGGCGCGCACGCTTAACGACGTCCTCCTCAACGCCAACGCCGAGCCAACGCCAGTGGTAGCCCGATAATCGGACTTCACGCCCCGGTGCGTTATGATGGCGCGGTACGCCTCCATAGCTCAGTGGATTAGAGCAGTGGGTTTCTACCCCATGTGTCGCGGGTTCGAATCCTGCTGGGGGCACGCAGGTCAGGGCCACTTTTGGGGTTTTATTAAGCCTCGGAAAGTGGCCTTTGGGCACAATTTGGACACACTCTTATGGACATCACCCTCGCGACTTTTGACCACGCTCCACAATCCGCGCTGCGCGGAATGCGCTTCAGCAATGCCTGGGGGACGTCACCAAGCTATGCGGAGTCACGCCGCGGAGTGCTCACCGGGCAGTACCCGCAGCGCGGAGCCACAACGCGCATCACGGACATCTTTGCGGCAGCTGGCTTCGAGGTTCGGGAGGACACCCGCCCCGCATCATCACGGGTCTTTCGGCTTCTTGAGCAACCAGACCCCCACGTGTTGGATGATCTCGATGGCGTCGTGGCGGTGTGTTCCCTGCAGGATGATAAGGCCGCGATGTCTTTCCTGTGGCCCGGAGTTGCAGAGTCCGGGGAGTGCACTGAGCTTGTCTCCCCGCTCGACCTAGCTCCTACCCTCGCGGCGATCGCGGGGCTTGATGTGCGCCCCAACGCCCCCTTGTCATTCGACGGGCTCAATTTGGTGCCGGTTCTACGTTATGGCGCCTCCGGGCACGGGGCTCTCTTCTTCGACTACGGAGTGCGCATGCAGGACGCCGTGCTTGTCGACGGCACCGCTACCCCACCCAGCGCCCTGCCGCGTCTGCGGGATGAATGGGAAACGTGGAAGCGGTTCATGGCGATGGGCCCGCTGCAGTAATTTGCAGAAACTACCGATTACTCCACTGGAATGACGACCCAGAGGATGAGGTAGAGCAGAATTCCTGAGAAGCCCAGCAGCGTGGCAACAACGAAGAGGATTCGCACCAAGGTCGGGTCGAGGTTGTAGGTCTGTGCGATGCCGCCGCACACGCCTCCGAGCATCGTGTCAGTTGTGGAACGGGTCAAACGTTGGTTGTTCATGATGTCTCCTTTCACTGTCCATTATCCAGAGTTGGGCCGAAGGGTTCATCGGTGTTTACCCTGATTTAGACCCTGATTGCTCTACGCTGGGTGGAAACTTCCCACCCTGAGAGAAAGGACGCCGTTTCATGGCTCACTCCCCCGGGCTGCCCGCCCCTACCCGCTCCTCGTATGCGCTGCTGACCGGCGCTAGCCAGGGCATTGGCGCTGCGATGGCCAAGGACCTAGCCGCCCGCGGCTACAACGTCATTCTCGTTGCCCGCCGCGAAGACGTCCTTGGATCCATCGCCGCGGACCTGCGCTCGCGCCACGAGGTGGACGCCATCGCGCTGGCAGCGGACCTCTCCGAGGTCGCAGACGTGGACCGCGTCATCGAGTTCATGGCGGGCAAGGAAATCTCCATCATCGTCAACTCGGCGGGCATCGCCAGCTTTGGCAAGTTCATGGAGCAGGACTGGGATTATGAAACCCGGCAGTTCGACCTCAATGCAAAGGCCGTTCACCGCCTGACGCGCGCCGCCCTTGAGCAAATGCTGCCGCGACGCAGCGGCGCTATCTGCAACGTGGGATCGGCCGCGGGCAACGTCTCCATCCCGAACAACGCCACCTACGTGTTCACCAAGGCAGGTGTTAACGCGTTTACGGAGGCCCTGCACTACGAGCTCAAGGGCTCCGGCGTGACCTGCACGCTGCTTGCCCCCGGCCCGGTGCGCGATGCCGTCATCCCCGAAGAAGAGCAATCCATCGTGGACAAGGTAGTCCCGGATTTCTTGTGGACCACCTATGAGTCCTGCTCCGAAGAGACCCTGGAGGCCATGGCCCGCAACCAGCGCCGCGTGGTCCCTGGGCCGCTATCAAAAGCAATGAACGCGTTGGGCAAGATTGTGCCCACCCCAATTGCTGCACCGCTCATCGGCAGCTTCTATTCCAAGATGGCCTAGGACATAAAAATGCCCGCTCTCCTCCGTGGAGAGCGGGCATTGCTTTACTTGCCTTGGAGCGGCGATTGCTCCGCGATAGCCTTCTGTGCGGCCTCCTCCCGGGCGAGCTTGCGCTCTACCCAGAACTCGGCGTTCTTGATGCCCAACGCTTCTGGGTCAAATTGCGGGTCCTTGCCAGCTGCCTTCTGTGCGCTGTAATCCTTGAGGCACTTGAGGGCCGGGACCTGTAGGAAGAGGATGGCGATGATGTTGAGCCACGCGGTCGCGCCAACGCCGATATCGCCCAGCGCCCAGGCAGCACCCGGAGTCGTCGTTGCGCCAACAACCACGGACACCACGAGGAGAATGCGCAGGAGCCACACCAGCGCGCGGCGGGCGGTCTTGTTGCTGATCCAGCGGTTGAAGTAGGTCAGGTTGACCTCCGCCATGTAGTAGTACGCCAGAACGGTGGTAAAGGCGAAGAAGGCAATAGCGATGGCAACGAAGCTCGGGCCGAAACCTGCCAACAGGGTGTCCAGACCGTGCTGGACAAAGCCCGGACCGACCTCGACCCCATCCGGGATCGAACCGGCGTAGCGCACCGGGCCATCCTCCGACTCGCCTTCGAAGACCTTGTACATGTCGGTAGAAATGATGATGAATGCGGTAGCGGAGCACACGAAGAGGGTGTCAATGTAGACCGCGAAGGCCTGCACGAAGCCCTGCTTGGCCGGATGGGATACCTCCGCAGCTGCGGCAGATTGTGGGCCGGTACCTTGGCCTGCCTCGTTGGAGTAGATACCGCGCTTCACGCCCCACATGATGGCCGAGCCCAACAGTCCGGAGAAAGCCTGCTCCGCACCGAAAGCGGACTTAAAGATCATGCCGAAGACCTCAGGGATCTGGTTGAAGTTCATGATCAGGATGATGATGGCAAAAAGGATATAGGCGCCGGCCATGAACGGGACCACGAGGGAGGCGAAATTAGCGATGCGCTTCACGCCACCAATAATGATGATGGCGAGGATTCCGCCCAGAATCACGGCAGACCAACCGACCTCAACACCCCAAGCGTTCTGAACGGCCGCAGCCACGCCGTTAGCCTGAATGCCGGGCAGGAAGTAGCTGGTGGCAAGGATCATCGCAATAGCGAAGACGATTCCATAGACCACCATGAAAGGACCGGCCTTGGTGTGCTTATAGGCCTTCTCAATGTAATAAGCCGGACCACCGCGGTATTCGTCGGTGTCTTGGTCCTTCTCCTTATAAACCTGCGCCAAGGTACATTCCACGAAAGAAGTTGCGGAACCGAGCAGAGCCACCGCCCACATCCAGAACACGGCACCTGGGCCGCCGAAAGCGATGGCGGTTGCAACGCCCGAAATGTTTCCCACGCCAACGCGGCCCGCCAGGGAAATCATCAGCGATTGGAAGGACGAGACACCTGAATCGGAGCTTTCGCCGTCCTTCAGCTGTTTAATCATGTCCGGAATGCAGCGCACCTGTAAGAACTTGGTGGCCAGGGTGAAATAAATTCCCGCGCCGAGGCACAGGAAGACTAATGCTGGTGACCAAATTAATGAGTTGAGAGTGTCAAGAAAGGCTGACATCGGTAGGTTTCCGTCCTTCGATATATGTGAGTGCCATCACTTTAAAGGCTGACCTAATAATGTCCCATCTCCCAAGGGTTTGGTGAGAGAAATCATGAAAAAGTTCAAGAAGCCCTCGACACTGCCCCTCAATGTCAACCAGAAAACCCCAGCACACCTCGAATAAAAAGGCACCTTCCACAACAAGACCCCTCCTCACCCCCATTTACCCCCATCTCAGCCGACTAGGGCACCTCCCAAACCATGACCGAAGAGAAACTATGGTGGAAGCCATGAGTGATATCCCCGCCAAAAACGACCGCCTCGTCTGGATCGACTTGGAGATGACCGGACTTGAACCGCAGCGCCACGTAATCGTGGAAGTCGCCGCCGTCATCACGGACGCCGAATTAAACATCCTCGACGAGGGCCTCGACCTCGTCGTGCACGCTACAGAGGAAGAACTGGCGGAGATGGATGACTTCGTCACCGAAATGCATGCGAAGTCCGGTCTCGACAAGGAAATCCGGGAATCCACGATCACAATCGAAGAGGCGGAGGAAGCGGTACTGAAGCTCGTCGAGAAGCACTGCGACGCCAACCACCCTGCTCCCCTTGCAGGCAATTCCATCGCCACGGACCGCACCTTCATTCGTGAGTACATGCCGCGCCTGGACGCCGCACTGCACTACCGAATGATTGACGTTTCCACGATTAAGGAACTAGCACGCCGCTGGCACCCGCGGGCATACTACAACCAGCCACAAAAGGGCATGGCGCACCGAGCCCTGCAAGACATTATTGAGTCCATTCGAGAGCTCGACTTCTACCGCCGCAGCGTATTCCGCACGGACGACGGCCCCTCCACCGCGGAAGCGGAGGATCTTAAGGCTGCCACTACCGATGACTACCAGGCGTTTTTGTAAATTCAACGAGGTGAGTTAACCTGTATCTCGTTGCTTTCAGGCAACGATGGTGGCTGTAGTTCAGCTGGTAGAGCACCAGGTTGTGATCCTGGGTGTCGCGGGTTCGAGCCCCGTCAGCCACCCCGAATATGCCCCGCGCCCTGTTCCGACAGGATGCGGGGTAATTTTTTATGCCCGCCAACCTTAAGCATGTTAGCCTTACCTAAACTTAGGGCATGTGGGCTTCTGCCCTTACAAAAGATCTAAGCTCGTAAAGAGATAGCAAGGATTGTGATGACAATGGCTGACCAGGGCAAAGAGGCAGCGCCGAAGCGCAAACCCCGCAAGGCACATGAAGCGACCGTAACTGGCCGCCGCCAAGTATCTCCAGACCTGGTTCGGTTACACATGAACTCTCCAGCATTCATAGGCAAAGAGCTGGAGTTTACAGATCACTACATCAAGCTGTTGTTCGTGCCAGAGGGCGCCGATTACTCTTGGCCTTTTGATATTCAGCAGATTCGCGCAGAGCAACCGCGCGATAAGCAGCCGATTCTCCGCACCTACACCCTGATCAACGTGAACTCAGAAACCGGGGATTTTGACATCGATTTTGTGTCCCACGGTGATTCCGGCCTGGCTGGCCCCTGGGCACGCAGAGCCGAGGTTGGAGAGAAGCTCGGTTTCCTCGGCCCTGGTGGCGCGTGGGGACCAACCGAAGACTATGAGCACTTTGTGTTCGCCGGCGACGAGTCTGCAGCACCGGCCATCAGCGCTGGCTTGAAGCGGCTTCCCGACGGCGCGACTGCGACTGCATATATCGAGATCGAAGCCGAAGACCGCACGTTTGAACTGCCCACCCGCGATGGCGTGGAAATCACCTGGGTAGTCCGCAATGGCGCTACCCACGGTACTGAGCTATCCCGTGTGGTCCGCGCGGCTGGTATCCCCCAGGAGAAGAAAACCGGATGGTTCATCCACGGAGTCGCCGAAATGATCAAAGAGCTTCGTCGCTTCCTTTTCGTTGAATCCGGGATTCCCAAGGAAGACGTTTCTATCTCTGGCTACTGGCGTATCGGAATGACTGAGGACCAGTGGCAGGCCTCCAAGCGTAATTTCAACGCAGAGATTGAGGCCGAGGAAGAACGAGCTAAGGCCTAACGTTTGTTTTCGCGTTAGACTGCGGCAATGATCGATTTCACCGACACCGCCGACGTCGTTGCTCCCCAGCTTCTGGGCACGGTGCTCACGCACAACGGAGTTTCGGTGCGCATCACGGAGGTCGAGGCTTACCTCGGCGCAGACGATGAGGCCTCTCACGCCTTCAACGGCCGCACCCCGCGCAACGCCGCCATGTTCGGCCCGCCCGGCCGCCTCTACGTCTACATGTCCTACGGCATCCACCGGAACGGCAACATCGTCTGCGCGCCCGAAGGAACCGGTCAGGGTTGCTTGCTCCGCGGCGGGGAAGTCATCGACGGAGTAGACCTTGCCTACCAACGCCGGGGCGACACGGAATTTCATAACCTCGCCCGCGGACCCGGCAACTTGGGCAAGGCCTTAGGTTTCCGCCTCGAGGACAACGGCACGCCCATTCGCCTTAAACAACGCGATAAGGAACCTGAGTGGGTCCGCGGGCCGCGCATCGGCATCTCAAAGAACCAGGACGCCGCCCTGCGGTTTTGGATCCCCTTCGACAAGACAGTGTCTCGACGTCGCGGGCTCCCCCGCTAACCCCTACCGATGTATGAGTCTCAGGACTCATACACCGCATGTGGGCTCATGCACCGTATCTTTAAGCCAAGGCTGCCCGCACCAGCTCCGCTGCCTGCGAGGGGGTCTTGCCCACCTTCACACCGGCCGCTTCCAGCGCCGCCTTCTTGCCTTCTGCCGTACCAGAACCACCAGACACGATGGCGCCAGCATGCCCCATCGTCTTGCCCTCCGGCGCGGTAAAGCCTGCGATATACGCAATGACCGGCTTTGTGACGTGGTCCTTGATATAGGCAGCGGCATGCTCCTCTGCATCACCGCCGATTTCACCGATCATGATGATCGCCTCGGTATCGGGATCATTCTGGAAGGCCTCAATCGCTGAAATGTGCGTGGTCCCGATAATCGGATCACCGCCAATTCCTACGCACGTACTAAAACCAATATCGGATAGCTCGTACATCATCTGATACGTCAAGGTGCCCGACTTCGACACCAAACCAATCTTTCCTGGGTTCGGCGCAGTCTCTGCCGGAATAATGCCCGCATTGGATTCACCCGGTGTGTAGAGCCCCGGACAGTTCGGCCCAATGATGCGTGTTTTGGACTCTCGCCCCAGCGCATAGAGCTCAGCGGTGTCCTTCACCGGAATTCCCTCCGTGATGATGACCACGAGTTCAATACCGGCACGGATGGCTTCTTCCGCGGCGTCCTTAGTGAATTTTGCCGGCACAAAAATCACGGTGACGTTGGCCTCTGTCGCCTGCATGGCCTCACGCACGCTGCCGAAGACGGGAATCTCGCGCCCGTTAATATCGACGCGCTCACCTGCCTTGCGCGGGTTGACCCCACCCACAATGTTGGAGCCGGATTCCAGCATGCGGCGTGTGTGCTTCATGCCTTCGGATCCCGTCATGCCCTGCACGATGATCCGCGAGTCTTTGTTGAGAAAAATCGACATTGCTACTCCTAGTTCGCCAGCTCCGCAGCCCTGCGGGCGGCAGCATCCATGGTTTCTACCTGCTCCAGTTTGGGCAGGTGTGCATCATTGAGAATCGTGCGTCCAAGCTCCGCGTTGTTGCCGTCGAGGCGCACCACGAGCGGCTTGGGTTCAACCCCCTCCGAGTCCAGAATCTTGTAAGCCTGCACGATGCCTTTAGCCACTTCGTCACAGGCGGTAATGCCACCGAAGACGTTGACAAAGACCGATTTCACCTGCAGATCACTAAGAATCACTTCCAGCCCGTTGGCCATCACTTCGGCGTTAGCGCCACCACCGATGTCTAGGAAGTTCGCGGGCTTCGGCTGCGAAGGAAGATCCTCGCCGGCATAGGCCACAACGTCGAGCGTGGACATCACGAGGCCGGCACCATTGCCGATAATCCCCACGGAACCGTCGAGCTTCACATAGTTCAGCCCCATCTTCTGTGCCTTGAGCTCCAGCGGGTCGGTCGCGCCGTGGTCTTGGAGCTCGGCGTGCTCGGGGTGGCGGAACTGCGCGTTATCATCCAGCGTAATTTTCCCATCGAGCGCAATGATCTCACCGCTCGATGTCTTGACCAGAGGATTAACTTCCACCAGCGTGGCATCTTCCTCGGTATAGACCGTGTAGAGCTTCTTGAACACGGGCACGAGCTTGGCGACGTCCCCCTCATCAAACCCGGCCTCATACGCCATGTCCCGCGCCAGCGTGTCCGTCATACCGTCGAGTGGGGAGAAGCTGCGCTTAATCAAGGCATCCGGGCGCTCTTCGGCGAGCTTTTCAATCTCTACGCCGCCCTCCTTGGAGAGCATGGCTAGGTAGCGCCGCTTGGTGCGGTCGAGGAGGATCGAGAAGTAATACTCCGCCGCAATGTCCGCGCCTTCGGCCACCATGACCTTGCGCACGGTGTGGCCTTTGATCTTCAGACCCAAAATCTCGTTGGCCTTTTCCGCAGCTTCCGCGGGGCTATGCGCGAGCTTGACTCCCCCGGCCTTGCCGCGTCCGCCAGTTTTAATTTGCGCTTTGACCACGACCACCGGTGTCCCCAACTTCGCGGCTGCTTCTTCAGCCTGCACAGCTGAGGTCGCAACGATGCCTTTGAGGGTGGGAACGCCATGAGCTTCAAAGAGGTCTCGAGCTTGGTACTCGTAGAGATCCACTTCTGCCTCCATCTTTGCAGTGAAAACTAGTTCTCCACAAGATTCACCAAAACAAAGACGTGATGCAAACCACTTTACAGAAGCTAAAGCGTTACACTTCACACACTTTGCACTCCGTGCGCATGCGCCACAACGCTGCCCGTTACAGCCATTTGAACCACCGGCAAAGAATTAGCTGATTTAGCTTTCGGGGGCACCCTGGTCGGCGACGTCGATAAGCGCCGCCGCCCCAGGAGAGCTACTGATTAGCGGTAGCGTTGCCCGCAGACCAGGTGGCCCAGTCCATGTTCCAATCACCCAGACCATCGAGCGGGCTCAGCACGCCGCCGCCGGTGTTGGAGACCCTCACAATATCGCCGCGCTTGACCGTATTCTGGAACCACTGAGCGGCCTCGGGGGTTACATTGATACAGCCATGGGACTGGTTATAGCTGCCCAGCGCGCCAACTGCCCACGGAGCTGAGTGGACATAGATACCCGAGTACGACATCTGGGTTGCCCACTGAACATCAGTCCTGTAGCCGCCGGCATCGAGAGCCAGGCCGAAGGTAGTGGAGTCCATAACGAGGGACGGGTACTTGTCACCGATGACGTAGGTGCCGTTCGGGGTATCCCACTGGCCATCCCTGCCCATCGAAACAGGCAAACGGCGCAGCACTTCACCGTTTTTGAACACCGACATCATCTTCGTGTTGTTGTCGATCAGCGCGATGACGCGGTCACCAATGGTGAAGTTAGTGGAAGCATCCTCGCCGCCGTAGATGCCGCCGCCGAGGTTGCGGCCGTACAGGTCGACATCGACGGTCACTTTCGTGCCGGGTTCCCAGTAGTTTTCCGGGCGCCACCGCACTTCCTGGTTGTTGACCCAGTAGAAGGCACCTTCAACGGCAGGCTCGGTCTTGACTGTGATTGCCTCTTCGGCCGCCTTGCGGTCGGTGACGTAGTTTCCGAATCGCACGCCGATGACCTGACCAACCCCCACCTCAGAATCCGGTATCGGGCTCAAGGCCACTTCGGACACACCTGCTGCCTGCGGGGTGGTGAAGGTGATGGTTTTATGGGTGCCGTCCTTGTCCGTAGCGTCAATGGTGTAGGTGCGGTTATACCCCAGCACTTCGGCGCTCTTCCACATCTTCGAATCAGACGACAGCTCATCGTCCACTTCGATGCCGGCTTCGTTGGTCATTGTCACCGACTTAAGCCCGGCCGGGGACGTCACCTCAACTGGCTTGGAGGGATCGACGTCGCTCGCACCGTCCTTGACGGAAAACTTCAGCTGCTTTGCCTTGGCGGCTGCCGACGCCGATGCTTCCGCCGAAGCGCTCGCTTTGATGTCAGCCTCCGATTGGCCAGTGGCCGGACCGGAATCCGCGGCACCACCAATAGTGCAGGCGGTTAAGAGTGAAGCGGTCGCAACGATACTCGAGAGAAGCATTGCGGGACGTGCGGAAGGGAATAGAGAATGCACACAAACCCCTAGCTCATAGAAAGACACAGACAATAATTAGAGTGCACATAGCCTAACCGCCCACGCACCCTACGAACCAGTTGGCGCCACCGCTCTTAACCGTTTCGTTACCCACCCGCCAGGCTTCCACATTCGCAACTCTTTGAGAGAAGCATTTAGCCATGGCATTAATCGCGGAAAACACCCATTTACCTGGCGATTTTACCTTTTTACGAAGAGGGTGTTAAAGTTACATCTCGTTGCACGGCAGGCACTGAGGAAATCAGAGCCGGTCAGAAACAACAAGCGCCATTAGCTCAATTGGCAGAGCAACTGACTCTTAATCAGTGGGTTCGGGGTTCAAGTCCCTGATGGCGCACAGTTTAAGCCCCTCACCCCCGTGGTGAGGGGCTTTTCCGATCCTAGCCCAAGACCTCGAGCTGCTGCGTCTTGGGCCGCCACCACGCGGCCTGCGCCGCCGTGAATTCCTTGTGCTCAAAGGTCGAGATTTCATCGAGCGCCCGCATGTACTCCGGCACCATCGCTCGCGGCAGCCGCAGCCCCATCGTCAGGTGCGGGGTCCACCGCGGGCCTCTCCCCTCCGGGTTCGAAGCACTGAGGCGGCGCGCGGCAGATTCCAGCTCATCCGTGGTTTCTAAAAGCCACGCCACGGTCTGTTTACTCTTCGTCCCAAAGACCACCGTGCCCACGCGGCGAAAGGCCGCGGGCAGAAGCGGCGGGAGCAGGTTGCGGGCCTCGTCGACGACTGCGGTCTCGAGCGCCGGCGCGAACGTCACCGTAATGTGCGGGCGCTGGTGCTGCACCGGAAAGCCACGCTGAGCCAGGGCAGCATAAACGTCCCGGAGGGTATTTTCATCCTCTGGGGTGAGGTACAACAGGAGGTTTTCGGGCGAATTTCGGCTCACACAGCCCGAGTCTAACTAACCTCCCGCAGCGCCACGACGGGTTGCCCGCGGTGGTCCAGCACATCCGTCTCTACGCCGTAGACCTCGCGCAAGAGCTCCTCCGTGAGCACCTCCCCCGGCGCGCCATGGGCGCGGGCCTTGCCGCCATGGAGCACGACGAGCTGGTCGCACATCCGGGCCGCCAGGTTGATGTCATGAATCGCCACCAACGCAAGGCTTCCTTCCTCCCGAGCTTTTGCCCGCACGCGGCCCAAGACGAAGAGCTGCCGGTTGAGATCGAGGGCGGAGGTGGGTTCGTCGAGAAGCATGAGCCCAGGGGTCCCCACCAACATCTGCGCCACGGCGACGAGCTGGCGTTGGCCGCCGGAGAGCTCGTTGAGGTAGCGCTGCGCAATGTCGTCGAGCCCCATGGAGTGCAGGACCTCGGCGGTGCGGGTGATTGGGTCCTCGCACGCTTCGCGCCGCGCTGCAATCAGCACCGCTTCAAACGCGCGCAGCGCCGCGGTGTGCGGCAGGCCCTGCGGCACATAGCCGATAAGCTGGCGGCGCCGCTGTCCGCGCGGGCTCTGGCCGTCGACGCGAAAGTCCACCGTGCCGCCCCGCGCACGGTGCACGCCGGCGAGCGTCTTGATGGTGGTGGTCTTGCCGGACGCGTTCGGCCCCAGCAGCCCCACGACCTGCCCGCCGCGCAGGGTGGGAAGGCTCAGCCCGTCCACCACCGTGCGCGAGCCATAGCCGGCAGATAGATCGGTGATGGTGAGTTCTACGTCCACAATGCCCTCCTCCGGGTCATGACGATGGCGATGAAGAATGGCACGCCCAGAAGCGAGGTGACGATGCCGATGGGGATGGCCAGCCCGGGCTTAATCAGGAGGCTTAGCGCGTGCGCGGCGCACATCACCGCCGCACCCGCGGCCATGGAGGCCGGCACGAAATAGCGCTGGTCCTCACCCACCAACATGCGCGCAATGTGCGGGCCCACCAGGCCGATAAATCCGATGATGCCGGCGAAAGCCACGGTGGTGGCCGCGACGAGCGAGACCACGACGAGAACAATCACGCGTAGGCGGGAGGTGTTGATACCGAGGGCGGTGGCGCGGGCGTCACCAAGCCGCAGCGCCGTCAGCCGCCACGACAGCGCTCCCAGGATGGGCAACGCCACCGCAAGCACGCCGGCCAGCACGGCGTTGGCCTGCCAGCTAGCGCGGGTGAGCGAACCCATGGACCAAAAGACGATCTGCTGGAGAGCCTCGCTGGAAGAGCGGTATTGAATGAGCGCCAGCATGGCCTGGAAGAAGAAGACGAGGCCGATGCCGAGCAGCACCATCGTCTCGGACTTCGCACCGCGAATAACGGCGGCAACGACGATGATGGCCGTGGCCAGCGCCGCCGACAGCCACGCGATGAGCGCGAGGTTGAACTGCGGCTGGGCCAGAAGCTGCCAACGCAACACGATGGCGCTGGCCCCGCCGAAGGCAGCCGCCGCGGAGATGCCGAGGGTGAAGGGCTCCGCCAGCGGATTATCCAGGATGGTCTGCATCTGCGCGCCAGCCAGTGACAGGCTGGCCCCGATAAGCAGCGCCATGACGGCCATAGGCAGGCGCAGGCTCCACAGGACTGTACGCGTTTGCTTGTCGACGCCTCCCGGATCCACCATCCCCCGCAGCACCTGCCCCGGGGTGAGGTCGATGGCGCCAACGATCACGCTAAGAACGAATGCGGCGAGTGCTACGACGATAAGCCCGGCGACGATGGCGATACGGCGGCGGGTCACGCGGGAGTGCTCGCGTGCGAGGGCCTCCACGGGAAGCACCGCGGTTTCTGCGCGCGTGGTCCGTTCAGGGCTTGCCGAGCGCGCGGTTGAGGTGAGAATGCTCATGACTAGTTGGTACTGAAGAAGGTTCCGTCGCCGGGGACGGGCGAGTATTTCTCTTGGGCTTCGGCCCATTCTTGCTGAACGTCGACGTCTGCGTAGTCCTCTGGGTGGAGCCACGCGGCGATCTGAAGGAGCGCCAGGTAGTTGAAGGGCGAGTTGTAGAACTGGTGCCACAGGCCGTGGAGATTGTGCTCCTTGACGGCAGAAAGATCCTCAAAACCAGGTTGAACGCCGGCCAGCGAAGCGGCGCTGTCATGGGCGTCCTTTTCGCTGATGCCATAGCCGGCGGCAGCGAAGCCGGTGTGGCCCTTTGCGTTATCGACCTTGGCGGACCAGTCGCCGCCGGTGGCGATGATCATGTCGGGATTGGCGTCGATGACCTTCTCCGGGGTCAGCGCGCCGGACTCACCCTCGATGATGCCGTCTGCCACGTTCTTTCCACCGGCGACGTTGACCAGCTCAGAAATGTTGGAGTCATTCCACGAGCCGCAGCAATCGGAGACACCTGCTGCGCGCCACACGAAGGTGGAGGGCTTGTCCTGCGCTTTCGTGGCGCGCTCGGTCACCAGATCCACGTTCTTTTGCCAGTCCGCGATGAACTCCTCCGCGCGGTCCTCGTGGCCGAAGATATCGGCGAAGATTTCCATGGTGGGGACGGTGTTCTCCAAGGGCTTGGCGCGGAAGTCCGTGACGGCATAGGTCAGGCCGGCCTGGTCCAGCTTGTCGGTGAGCCCAGCGGTCTGGGAGGCCTCATACTGATCCTTGGAGAGCACGATGAGGTCCGGGTCGAGGCTGATGAGCTCCTCCACGGTCACGTCGCCCTTGGTGAAGCCGCCGATTTCCGGCAGCTCGTTGACTTTGGGCGTGGTCTTTTCCAACTCGCGGTAGTAGTCGGGCACATTCTGCTTCAGGTCCGATCCGATGGCCACGACCTTGTCCAGCGGGTCTTCCTTGTTAAGGATGCCGGTGGCAAAGACGCTGCGGCCTTCTCCCAGGATGACGCGTTCCGGCGCGTGGTCCAGCTCCACCTGGCGGCCGGCAAGGTCTGTGAAACTCACAGCGGCAGTCCCCTGCGCTCCCGTGGCCTGCTCGCTGCCGGCATCGGCATTGTCGGAGGCACAGCCCGCCAGCGCGCTGGCCAGCGCCGCCACCATGGCGCACGCCCCTACTACTCGCCCGGCGCGCGGACGGGATGCCTGGCCTGCAGGCGTCGATACGTGAAGCACGATTTCTCCTTCAAACTTTGGTCTTATGGTCTGTTCGGAGGTTCATACTACACAGACAGGTAAGGCTACCCAAAGCCTGCATAGGGTAGGCAATGCTTCCAGTAACGCATACGGAGCACAAAAATGCCCCACCCCGGGGTATTTCCCAAGGCAGGGCCTCTAGGTATGCAGTCGCGCCCAACGGCGCTAACCGGCTCTAGCGACGCTCAGCGAGCAGGCGCTGCAGTTCCTTGATGTCAGACTTGCGGCGCTTGGAGCGGAACACGGAGAAAGCAATGAGGCCTACGACGGCAGCGCCCACGCCGGCGAGCGCCATCTGCACGTTGCGCTCCTGCAGCTTCTGGGTGGCCGCGCCCTTGGCGTCCTCGACGAGGTTCTGCGGCTTGCTGCGATCAGCCAGCTCATCCAAGGTGCTAGCCAGCTGACGGCGGGTGCGCTCGATGTCGCGCTGGATATCATCAATGTTGCGTGCCACGTGAATCTCCTGAATTTTGGCTTCGTTCGGTGTTGTTGCGGTTAGTGTCTTTCTAACCGTTGAGGTTCTAACGTGGACATTCTACATTGACCACCAGCTCCCCTGCAGAGTTGGCCAACGTTTGTTTCACCCTCGGTGGCGTAGATTCGCCAGATAGCCTCCCCGTAGGGCACGGTAAGGTAGACAGCATGACTGAAGCACAACGACTATCCGTAGGAGACAAGGCTCCCGCTTTTTCCTTGAGCGATGATGCCGGCAACACCGTAAGTCTGAGTGACTATGCTGGCCAGCGCGTCGTGGTTTACTTCTACCCGCGCGCCAACACCCCTGGCTGCACGAAGGAAGCCTGCGACTTCCGCGACAGCCTGGAGCAGCTCAATGGCATGAACATCGCCGTGGTGGGAATCTCCCCTGACAAGCCCGAGGCACTGGCAAAGTTCCGCGAGGACCACGAGCTGAACTTCCCGTTGCTGTCTGACCCCGACAAGGAAGTCATGACGGCTTATGCCGCTTTCGGCGAGAAGAAGAACTACGGCAAAATCGTCCAAGGCGTTATCCGCTCTACCTTCCTTGTGGAAGAGGACGGCACGATCGGCCAAGCCATGTACAATGTCAAGGCCACCGGCCACGTCGCCCGCGTGCTTAAGGGGCTCAACTAAACCGTGGAATCCAGCTCGAAGTCACCGGAGATTCTGGTCCCGAGGCGTCGCCCAGCGCAGGCGCGCAGCCGGGCCAAGTATGACCGGATCTTGTCCTGCGCGCGGGAGACGCTCGTGGACTATGGCTTCGAGTCCTTTACTTTCGACGAAGTCTCGCGCCGCGCGGAAGTGCCGATTGGCACGCTCTACCAGTACTTCGCCAACAAGTACGTGCTGATCTGCGAGCTCGACCGCCAAGACACCGCGGAGATGTTGGCTGAGGTTGAGCGCTTTTCCCAGCGCGTTCCTGCCCTGCAATGGCCGGACTTCCTCGAAGAATTCATCGACCGCATGGCTCGTGTTTGGCGCAACGACCCCTCGCGCCGAGCGGTGTGGCATGCCGTGCAGTCCACACCCGCGACCCGCGCCACGGCTGCGGATACGGAGCTCAGCTTGCTCAAGCCCATCGCGGAAATCATCGAGCCTCTTGCCCAGGGCATGGACGCCGATGCCCGTGTGGAGATCGCCGCCTTCCTCGTCCACACCGTGGTCTCCCTGCTCAACTACAGCACCATGCGCTCCGAGGAAAGCTTTGATGGCGTGGTGGAAGAGATTAAGCGCATGCTCATCGCCTACCTCTTCGCCATTGCCACGAGCGCCTAGCCGCACCCAGCGAAGTCAGGTGCGACCAGGCGTGTTTAGCGCGAAAGGTACACAATGGCGGTGGCGTAGTCACCATCGTGGCTGATGGACAGCGCAGTTGAAAAATCCCCCAAGGACTCCCGCGCGAGGCGGGCAATCTCACCACGCAACTCGAGTGCTACGCGCCCCCACGCATCCGGGCGGACCTCAATCTCCGCCCAGTCCACGGCTTCCTCTGCGATGACCGGCGGGTGCGCGTAAAGCGCTTGCGACCACGCCTTGATGAAGGCCTCCTTCGCCGCCCAGCGCCCCGCCAGGTGCTGCGCGCGGGCAGCACCGCTCAGCCCCCGGGCCTGCGTCACGCGCAGTTCGGAAGCGCTGAAAACCTGCGCGAAGCGCGTGCCGGGAACCTCCAGCTGCTGGGCAAAGGACGGGATATGCACTAGGTCGGTGCCCACGCTCACGCCACTTTTTGTCATGCGGGCAAGCTTAGCGTGCCAGCTCCTGTTTGAGCTCCTCCAGCTCGTCGCCGCCCGCCATCCACTGGGTCAGCTCCGGCAACGTGACCTCCTTCTTAGAAGCGTCCAGCGACATCTGCCCCACCGTGAGCACGATGAAGTGATCGCCCACGAGGTAGGCGTGCTGCGGGTTGTGCGTAATGAAGACCACGCCCATGCCGCGTTCGCGGGCGGCGTCGATAAAGCGCAACACCATGCCCGACTGCTTCACGCCGAGTGCTGCGGTGGGCTCGTCCAGGATGAT
Organism: Corynebacterium sp. HMSC065D07; assembly: GCF_001810695.1. Lineage (NCBI taxonomy): Bacteria > Bacillati > Actinomycetota > Actinomycetes > Mycobacteriales > Corynebacteriaceae > Corynebacterium > Corynebacterium sp. HMSC065D07. Next base: position 65,171 of record NZ_KV802433.1, on the reverse strand, counting down.
GTAGCGCGCGCCGAAGTAGATGGCGCGGGCAATCGCCACCACCTGGCGCTGACCGCCGGAGAGCGCGGAGAGTTCCACGGAGACGTCGCCAAGCTCAATGCCCATTTCGGACAGCTGCTCGTGCGTAATGCGCTTCATCTCTTCCTCGCGCAAGCTCCCCAACGCCCCGGTGAGCTCCTGTCCCAAGAAAAAGTTGCGCCACACCGACAGCGAGGGCACCAACGCCAAATCCTGGTACACGGTGGCGATACCGGCGTCGAGGGAATCGCGAGGGCTGGTGAAGTTCACCTCTTCCCCATCGACGGTGATGGTGCCACCGGTGGGCTGGTTAAGTCCGGCCAGAATCTTGATCAGTGTGGACTTGCCCGCGCCGTTATCACCCAGCACGCAGGTCACCGCGCCCTCTTTCACAGAAAGGTTGATGCCGCGCAGGGCGTGGAAGTTGCCGAAGGTTTGGGAAATATCGTGCAGCTCAATCATGGTTATCGCTTCCTCGTAAAGTTGGCCACCGAGGTGTTCGTCAGCACGGCAAAGAGCAGCATGGCACCGAGGAAGAACTTGAACCAGTCGGGGTTCCAGCCGGCGTACACGATGCCCTGGTTGGTCATGCCGAAGATGAGCGCGCCGATGGCGGTGCCCACCGCGGTGCCGCGCCCGCCGGTCATGGAGCAGCCGCCAATGACCGCGGCGATGATGTAGAGGAACTCGTTACCGATGCCCTGTCCGGCCTGGATGGAGTCGAAGGCAAAGAGGGTGTGCATGCCCACGAACCACGCCGCGAAGCCGACGAGCATGAACAGCGCCACCTTGACGCGGCGCACGGGAACGCCGACGGCGCGGGCGGCTTCATCATCGCCGCCCACGGCGAAGATCCAGTTTCCCCAGCGCGTCTTGTACAGCACCCACGAGGCAATGGCGACGAAGAGGATCCACCAGATGACGGTGGCGCGGATGCTCAAGCCACCGATGTGGATGGTGCCGGCAAAAATGACGCGGGCCGAGCTGAATCCTTCCATGTCAGCGATGGTCGGGGTGGCCACCTGGCCGGTCACCAGCTTGGTAATCGCCAGGTTGAGGCCCTGCAGCATGAGGAAAGCCGCCAGCGTAATAAGGAAGGAGTCGATCTTTGTGCGCACCACAAGGAAGCCGTTGAGCGCGCCGATGGCTAGCGCGGTCAGCAGGGATAGGCCCACGCCCACCCACGAGTTGAGGTGGAAATTGTAGTTGAGCATGGTGGCCACAAGCGCCGCGGACGTCACCGCCACACCGGAGGACAGATCAAACTCATTACCAATCATGAGCAGGCCCACCGCCAACGCCACGATGCCCAGCGTGGAGCTGGCATAAAGCACCGTAGAGAAGGCCTCCACCGAGCGGAAGGCGGGCGCCACGATCATGAAGAGGACGAAGATGACCACCGCGCCGAGCAGACTGGCCAGCTCCGGGCGGCGGATGAGGCGCGCGAAACCGCTGCGGCGAGTCAGGCGGGTATCGGAAGGGCTGGATAGTGCCTCGTCGGATGCAGTCGTGGTTTCGCTCATCGCAGGCCTTCCTTAGCAGATTCGGAGATGATGTCCACGTTGGTGGAATCCACGAAGGAGGGGCCGGTGTAGACGGGGCGGCCGCCGCCCATGGTGGATCCGTTGCGGTGCGCCAACCACAGCGAGTCGACGGCGAGGTAGCCCTGCATATAGGGCTGCTGGTCGACGGCCCACTGGATACGCTTATCCGCGATGGCTCCGACAAGCTCGGCGTTGGTGTCGAAGGTGGAGACCTTGGCCTTGGAGGAGGCGTCGGCAACCGCGTCGGCGGAGCGCATGGCCACGGAGGCCTGCAGCGCCATGACCCAGTCGATGGAAGGATCCTGGCTCAGCTTCGCGTTAATGGTGGACTGCGCGGCGGTCAGATCCTTGCCGTTGACGTACAGGAGCTCAACCTTGCCGTTGTCCAGCCCCTTCTTCACGCCGGCGCAGCGCGACTCCTGCGAGGAGTTGCCTTGCTCGTGGATAACGCACAAGACGTGCTTGGCGCCCTCATCCTTGAGGCGCTCGCCGGCCTTGGTGCCGGCCACCTTTTCTTCCTGGCCGAAGAAAGCGCTCATGCCGTACTTCTGGTAATCATCCATGCCGGCGTTAAGCCCCACGGTGGGGATGCCGGCATCGGAAGCCTTCTTGGCCACAGGTCCAATCGCCCCGGAGTTGGGCATGGTCACGGCGATGCCATCCACGCCGGAGTCGATGGCGGACTGCACCAGGTTTGCCTGGTTGGGCGCTTCCGGATCGGAGGAATAGCGCAGCTCGATATTGTCCTTGCGGGCGGCATCCTCCGCGCCCTTGCGCACGAGGTCCCAGTAGGTATCCCCCGGCGCGCCGTGGGAGATCATGGCGACGACAAGGCGCTCGGTGTCGACGCCACCGGCTAGCTCGCCGTCAGCGTCGGGGCGGGGCGCGCCACCGGTGGCCGAACATGCTGTAAGCACGGCGGCGGCAGCGACCGAGATCAGACCTAGCAGTGGTTTCTTAGCATTTTTCACCCTTGCATGGTGCCCCAGATATCAGGACTTCTCCAACCCGTCTGACCTGCTTCTTTATCGTTCCAGAGGGTACAAGCTGGGGATACTCCACGGTTTGCTACCCCCGTTGAGCCGTGCTTCCTCCCTCCGGATCCAGGGTGCCTCCGCGCAAGCGCGCGGACTCGCTCAGCAGCACTGCGGCCTCGCGTTCAGCTACCTCGGCGGCTGTGCCCGTCCCCAGGTTGCGGTTCACCGGCCGCTCGTACAGGGCGGGCCCGCCGCGCATGGCTTTTTCCAGGCGCCGCAAGCCACACCACTCGCGCTCGGCGGCGGCTGAGCGCCATGCTTCGGCCTCGGCCTCACCCCACTCACGAACCAGCGCGGCATAAAACGCACCCGGGTGCACGAGCGCGATGAGGGCGGATACGTGACCGAAGCCCAGCGAGGTCACCAAGCCGGCTTTCGGCGGGGTGCGGCGCAGGTCCAACGGTTGGCGCAGCCACACCAGGTGCGGGTGGCGGCGCAGCACGGGGTCAACGCAATCAAGCGAACGGTTCGGCGGGAGGACTCCACTACGCAACGCCTGAGTCAGACCGATGAGCTGGAAGGCGGCGGCACCGCCCTTGGCGTGCCCGGTCAGGCTCTTCTGCGAAACCACATACAGCGGGTTGCCGGGGCTGCGGCCGAGTGCGGCGGCGATGCGCTCGTGCAGATCCGATTCGTTGGGGTCGTTGGCGTTGGTGGACGTATCGTGCTTCGACACCACCGCAATATCGTCCGCGCCCACGCCGAGGGACTTCAGCGAGCGGGCCAGGCGGGAGTCCTGCCCACCCCGCGCCGCCGAGAGCGCGCCCATGCCCGGCGCGGGGATGGAGGTGTGCGCGCCGTCGGCGAAGGACTCGGCAAAGCCCACCACGCCAAGCACCGGCAACCCCATCTCCGCTGCAAAGGTTCCCCGCGCTAGCAGGATGGTCCCGCCGCCTTCGGATTCCACGAAGCCGCCGCGGCGGCGGTCGTTAGCGCGGGAGAAAAAGCGATGCTCAATCCCCTTCGCCGCCATCTCCGCGCTATCGGCCGTGGCCGCCATGTCCCCGAACCCGGTGATTCCCTCAATCGACAGGGCGTCGATGCCGCCGGCCACGACGAAGTCGGCTTTGTGCAGGCGCAGCTTGTCGACGCCCTCCTCCACCGACACCGCCGCCGTGGCACAGGCGGCCACGGGGTGCACCATCTGGCCATAGCCGCCGACATAGGACTGCATCACGTGCGCAGCAATGACGTTGGGCAGCGCTTCCTGGAGGACGTCATTGGGCCGCGGCTGGGCCAAGAGCTTATCGACGTACAGCGAGCGCAGCGCCTCCTGGCCTGCCATGCCGGTTCCCTGGGTGGAGCTCACGCGCGCCGGGTGGACGTGGGCCAAGAGCTCGGCTGGGCTAAAGCCTGCGGAGAGGAAGGCATCCACGGTGCACACCAGGTTCCACAGGGCGAGGCGGTCGAGGTTATCCACCATGTCCGCGGGGATGCCGTAGACCTGCGGGTCGAAGCCCTCCGGAATCTGGCCACCCACAAAGCGGGTCATGGCCACGCGCCGCGGAACCCGCACCGCGGAGCCCGCGGGTCGGGCGACCTGCCATTCATCCTCACCGGTCGCATCAGTGACGCGGCGCAGCGTAGCGCCTTCGCAGCTGTCGACGAAGCTGCGTGCTGTCTCTTCGTCCTGCACGGTGAAGCTCAGCGGCTTCTCCAAGTAGATGGTGGTCAGCTCGGGCGCGAGGTTATCCACCATGGGCAGGTGCGGGCCGAAGTCATCGTGGAAGCGGCGCACACCAATCCCGGCGAGAACCTCGTCGTGGAAGCGCGCGTAGACGTCTTCCTCGGCTACCTCCTCTCCTTCGGCCGTCAGCCATCCGGCTGTGCGCTCATCCCAGCTGATGAGCCCGCGGCTCCAGGCCAGCTCCAGCACTCCGGCGGCGGAGAGCTCACCGCCGACCTCCGCCTCAAAGCGAGTACGCGATGAACCCAGCGGGCCGAGCTCGCCGGCCCCGACGATGACCACCATGTCCTCGAGGGACTGCGTCACGCCATTGAAGTCTGGGCTGGTGCACTCGGCAGGCCTGAGCACGTTCGGCAGGGCTTTTACCGTTCGCGGCGCCTTCCCTTCGCACAAACTACCGGCTACGCGCGATGCGTCGCTGTTCTCGGACTGCGCCGCGCTGGCAAGTGCAGCAAGGTCCAGCTCAGCCTCGGCCAGCCCGCCGGTGAGGTCCACGCTCAGCGGCGCCTGTGCTGCTTCGGCGCGGATGCGAGGGGAGGCGGTGGCGTCGATAAGCTGCACCGCCATCTCCTTCGCCGAGAAGGTCCGCACGCCGCGGGCCTCCACCTGTGTAACCAGCGGATCGTTGCCACTCATCAGGCCGGTGCCGCGCACCCACCCGATCTGGGCATGCACCAACGAGGTGCGCGCACCCCAACTGGATTGCTCGGAAGACCACCGGTTAACCAGGGCGTCGAGGGCCGCCTTGGCCTCGCCGTAGGCGCCATCGCCGCCAAAGCGCCCGCGGTTGGGTGAGCCCGGCAGCACCACGTGTAGCCGGTGGCCCACGTGTGTGTCCGCGCCTACGCCAGACAGCGACGCGATGAGTTTTTCTACCGACCACAGAAGCAGACGCATCTGGGACTCCGCCCCTGCCCCGGCATCCGCAAGAGTGCCGGCCACACGCGGCGCGGCGAAGGGGAAGAGAAGATCCGGCACGTAAGCAGGCTTGAGCTGTACGGACTTTCCGCCCACGGTGGCGGTGCGATCCGCCGCAATCCATTCCGCGAGCGCATCCACGTCCGCGAAGGAATTGAGGTTCGCTGGGACGACCCACAGCGCCGCCGCGCCAACGGCACGGTGGCGATAGAGCTGCTTATAGAACTCGAGGCGCTCGTGGCTTAGCTGGGAGGTCGTGGCGATCACGGTCGCGCCTTCCGCGAGCAGCTCACCGATGAGCTCTGCGGCAATCGAACCCGGCGAGCCACCCGTCACCACGGCGACCTGCCCGTCGAAGAGCAATCCATCGGCCGGGGTGCGGGCATCGCGGGCTAGGTCCTCATAGCCGAAGTGCTCAGCCAGGAGCGCAACCTCCTCGCCGGTGCCCAGCACGTCCAGCTCGGGCTCTGCTTCCCCGGCGGCGGCCGCGCGGGCGATGTCCTCGCGGGCGGTGGCCCAGAGGTCGTCGAGAAGCACTGCCTTGCGCGCATCGAAAGCGGAGGCGACTTGTCGCTGCCAGTCCGGGCCCAGCTCCGCTGCAACGAGCTGCTCCAGCTCCGTGTGCGCGGTGCTATCAACCTCGTCGGTTGGCGCCACCTCGCGGCCCAGGGCGGCGAGTGCCGCGCGGGCGGAATCCTCCAGTGCCGATTCGAGGCGCTCGGTATAGGCACGCACCGCCTCCGGGTCTACGGACTCGTGTGGCGTTGGTGCTGCGGCCTTCTGCAGCGAGACTCCTTCGCGCTCGCCGGCGGCGCTCACGGAGGCGTCGATGAGCGCATCGAGCTCAGCCGCCGATGCCACACCGGTCATGGGCAAGCTGGCCAGCTCCCCGCCGCGCAGCGACGAGCCCTCGCGCGTGCCCAGGACCAGCTGTGCAATAGCGCGATCGGCCCAGCCCGAGCCCAATCCCCAGGTATCGCTCACACGCTCGGCCACGTAGCTCGGCTTCTTGCCCGCGGGCCCGGTCAGCCGGGTGAGCGCCTGCGCGACGTGCTCCGCGAGGACCTCCCCAAACGTTGCGTATCCCGGTGCGCGCTGCGCCACGCTCTCCGCCAGCTGCAAGATGGGTGCGTCCGCGGCATTCTCGATGGCGCTGATACCGAACTCCACGCCGAGGTCAACGAGCAACTGGTTGCGGCGCGAGGACACGCCCTCCACGAGGGTTTCGATGGAATCGGTCGCCGCCATCTGATCAGGCCGGACCTTGGTCCACAGCGCGATGAGCATCTCGAGGGCCTGGTGCACGCTGAGCGGAAGATCCTCGACGGCGGCTGGGGCCTCCTCGCGCGGGGCGTGCACCGTTTCTTGCTGGTGTGCGCTCTCGGATGGCTGCCTCGACTCAAGCTCATCTGCCTGTGCTTCGACGGCGTCCGCAGAATCCTTCGCTGCTGACTCGGGTGCCGTCTCGGCGTCTTCGGCAAAGACTCGCCCGCGGTCGCGCTCGTAGTTGAGCACCTCGATGTTTGTGCTGCCCGCATACTGGGGCAGGCGCAGTGTTTGGCCCAGCATGTTGGTCAGCGTGGGCGCGGTGCCAACGCCAACCTCGATGAAACGCTCCACGCCGAGCTGACCAAGGAGCAGGTCCTGGGTCTCTATCCAGCGCACCGGGGAAGCAAACTGCCAGGCCAAAAGCTCGATGAGCAGGGTTCGGCCAAGACGCGCCGGGCATGCCATAGCGCCATCGAAATCCGAGAGGATCTCCTCGATGGGCTGCGAATCCACCACTTCTGCGATGGACTCCACGAACTCGCGGCTCAGCGCGAAGGGCCGCGCCACGAGGTTAGGAATATAGCGCCCCACCAGCACGTCGAGGTCGATCGACTGAGGGATGAGTGCGTCGAGGTGGGCGCGGAAATCCGCCACGCCGCCCACTAAGCGGGAGGAGTGGAAGGGCACGTCAATCCCCGGGATGGGGATGACGGCGCGTTGCCCAGGGGCGCGGCGCTCGGCGTCGTTCGCCAGCGCATCCAGGCCCGCCTTCGTTCCGGCGACCGCGTATTGGCGCCCGGCGATATTGTGGTTGACCACTTCGAGGAACTCACCCGTCTCCGCGGCCACGCGGACGACATGGGCGAAGGCCTCGCTCGCGCTCATCCCCATCTTGTGCGGGCGCAGCGCCGCCAAACCATAGAGGGACTGGCCAGCGGAATCGCGCTCGACCAGACGGTGCATGGTCAGCCCGCGGACATAAACAATATCCAGGACCGCCTCCAAGGACAGGACCCCAGCATAGGCGGCCAGGGCGTTGTACTCGCCCACCGAGTGGCCAGCGAAGAAGGCACCGGAATCGAGCACCCCGGCTTCCTTAAGCGCCGCGATCTGTGCGCAGCCCAGGGTGGCCATGGCCACCTGCGTGAACTGCGTCAGATAAAGCACCCCGTCCGGGTGCGTGAAGGTCTCACCACCCACCACCACGGTGTCGGGGTTGTGGCGGACAATCTCCAGGATGGAGAAGCTCAAGCTCTGTCGCGTGTGCTTGTCCGCGCGCTCCCACACCGCACGCGCCGCTGCGGATTCCGCATAGTCCTTCATCCCCATCCCCGGGGACTGGATGCCCTGGCCGGGAAAGGCATAGAAGGTGGTGGGGCTGCTCATCGTTGCTCGCGCCTGCAGCACCGGCACGCCGTGGCTGGTGGCGGTCACGCTGCGGACCTCACCGTAGCCGCGCCGCTTGTCGACGCCCACCCGTTCCACCACAAACTCCACCTCACTGCCCGGCAGCACGGGTGCAAGCCAGGTAGCGGACCACTCGAGGACGCGGGAGTTGTCGAAGGCCGCGGCCGCCTGCGCCAGCGCTGAGGTCCACATGCCGTGGACGATGGGGCCTTCACGATGCCCCGCCAATGCCGCCGCGCTCGCGGACAGGTGGATGGGGTTCCTATCCCCCGTGACCACGGCGAAAGGCAGCAAGGATTCCGGTGTCACAGCGCTGGTGCGGTGGCGGAAGGAGCGCGGTGTCTCACGGAAGGACAGCTCTGCGCTGTTTTCTTGTGAGCCTTGAACTGTGGCGCCCACGGTCTCAAGCGCGGCGTCACCGCGGCGCCCGGTGATAAGGAAGCGCTCGTGCATCTGCGCGAATTCATGTTCTTCTCCGCGGACGGCTGTAGTCACGCCGACAGAAACGTCGACTACGCGCCCCGACGGTGTATCGCGTATCTCCTCCAACTCAGCGGTGTAGCGCAGGTCCAAAGGCTCGGAGCCCGGCGCGGCGCTGGCCCGAAGCAGCTCCCAGGTATCTGGTTTGAGGCTCAGCGTGTGCTCGAGGTGGACCAGAGCGAGAAAGCCCTCCACTACCGGTTCCCCCGACTGCGTGTGGGCACCGGCCAGCACAGCGAAGGTGGCCGGCCAGGCGGGGCCGACGAGGACATCGGGCGAGACAGTAGCGCTCATCTCCCCGCTGGTCACCGCGCTGTAGTGGGCGATGTCGGTGGTGCTGAGGTGAGCGCTGACCGTCGCGGTCCCGGAGCTAACGTCCGGAAGGTCACCGCCGACGGCCTGGCGCAGCAGCTCCCGCATGGCGGTCTCGGCATCCTCGACCCTAACGAGTGGTGAGGCACCCGGAATGCTCGGCGGAGTGATACGAATGCGCAGCTCAGCTCCAGAGTGGAACGGAACCGTCAACCACATGGCGCCGTCACCGGCAGGTTCCAGCTCGGTGCCATCAAGCCCAAGGCGCAGGGGGTTGGGCTGCTCGCGCCCGGCCCAATTCAGGCTCGGGGCGCGGCGGATGAGCTCTTCGTCGCTCATGTTGAGCTCGCCTGCAAGCCCCTTGTCGAACTCTGCGTCGGAGGCGTCGAGAAGCCCGAGCACCGCCTGCTCGAAGCGGCCGAGTATCTGTGCCACCAGCTCGTTGGCCTGCGCGATTCCCTCAACGGCTGACGTGCCAGGGATGATGCAGACCTCATCGGCCTCGTAATGCTCATCGTGTGCCTGCCACAGGGTGTCGCGGCGCCAGCGGCGGCGTACGTCAGCATCGATGACCGGCACAAAGTTTGCGGGTTTGCCGGGACCATCCACGAGCTGAATGAACCACGCGGCGTCGGTCGGGTGCAGCGCCGCGTCACCGTAGAGTTCGGTTAGCTGGGCAACTGCCTCAGCCGGGTTCTCGCGGTCAACCTCAACGCGCAGCTCGATCTCGCCGTGATCGGCCGGGTGGAGGCGGGCTTCGGCGCGAGCCACCATGCGGGTAAACCGACTCAACCAGGATTCATCGACCCAGCCGTCCAGGTAGGACAGCTCAAGGTAGCGCTGCAGCCACTCGGCATAGGTCATCTCATCGAGGTCCCCGAAGTAGGGCTTGCACGTACGCCCGATGGCCTCAATGATTTCCGCGCGGCGCGCCTCCACGGCCGCGGCATCGCCGGCCACCTCATCCAGCAGGCGCCCGGCGCGGGCGAAGGAATTGTCCAGCTCATGAATGTCCGCGCCCAGGTCCGAGCGGCCCGACACAACGTCCCCGCTGTGCGCGGCGACAAGAGCCTGCTTCACCGACTCGGATGCGGTGGACTCCTTCGCCGCCATGGCAGCGGTGCCCACCATGATGGCGTCGACTGGCGCCGCGGGCAGGCCGAAGCGCTGCGCCCATGTACCCAGCAGGTACTCCGCGCCACGCGCCGGGGTGCCGATTCCCCCGCCAACGGCGAGGAGGACATTGTCACGCTCACGGATCCGCGCGTAGGTAGCAACAAGGACCTCATCGAGGCCTTCTAGGGAATGGTGGCCACCGGCCGCGCTACCTTCCAGCTGCATGATTACGGTGTCCTGAGGGAGAGCATCGGCGATGCGGAGCACCTCCTCCACCTGCGCCGAAGTTCCCGGCTTGAAGGCGACCCAGGGGATGTTTGCCGTGTGGAACTTTTCCACCAGCTCTACCGCCTCCTCCACAGGAGGAATGCCGGCGGAAATCACCACGCCGTTGATGGGTGCTCCTGCGGCGCGCGCTCGCAGAATCGAGTTTGGCCCCTCAATCTGGCAGCGCCACTGGGAGGCCGCGAGGTACAGCGCATTGAACTGGGCGTTCACCCCTGGCTTTAGCAGCCGGCGCAGGGTATGCAGGTTCTCCTGCAGGATGTCATCGGTGTGCTGACCCCCGCCGGCCAGCTCCGCCCAGTGCCCGGCGTTGGCGGCCGCGGCGACGATGGCCGGATCCACCGTGGTGGGGGTCATCCCGGGGAGCATGACCGGTGAGTAACCGGTGGCCTGCGTAAAGGCAGTCATCAGACGCCCGTCTGCCACTCGCGGTGCCCACTCGGACCACGCGCGCGGCAGAACGGGTGCGCGGCCCGGCTCCACGAGCTGGGCCAACCCTTCCGGTGCAGCGACCGCCAGCGTGCCCACACCGCGCCCGGCCACGATATCCCGAGTCAGCGGCTCCACCCCACGGGTGGGCCCGATTTCCAGAATCCAACGCGCCCCGGCCTGAAGCGCTGTGTCAACGCGCTCGGGCCAATCCACGTAATCGGACAATACCGCCCGCGCGAGCTGCGCGGTGGGCTCAGGATCCAGTCCGATCCGGTCCGCCCAGATTTCCACCTGTTCCACCGCACACTGCATGGTGGGATGGTGGAAAGCGGCTGACACGTCAAGGTCGGAAACGGTAACTGCGGCGGGCTTCCCTTCCTCCCCTTCCGCCTGAGTCGCGTCCTCTTGCAGCGCGTCCTTCACCCGGGAAAGCTCAGCCGGTGTTCCGACGATGACGAAGCGCCCCCGCCCGTTATCGAGTCCGATATGGGCGCCGGCGTCGCGTAGTTGCTGCTTCGTCGCGCCGGTCACCGCCGCCATGGGCGCGCCCTGCGGGGTGCGGACCAGCCCAGCACTGCGTGCGGTTGTCTCCAGAGCCGCGCCGATGAGGCGTGCCAGCGCCAGAGCCTCGGCTGGGCTCATGCGTCCCTCAACGACCGCCGCGGCAAGCACGCCCTGGGAATGTCCGATGCTGGTGACGGCATCCTCGAGTTCTATTCCCTGCGCACGCAGTGATTCGAGGACCGCTAGCTGCGCGGTGAGGATGCCGGGGGTGGAAAGCGAGGCGTCGGCAAGCGCGTGCGCCCACGCCGGCTCCTCGTCTGCCCAGGCCAAAGGGGCAAACCCGTGCGGAGCAGCAGCCAGAAGCTCCTCCTCCAGCGGGGCGAGGAGTTCCTCGGCCGCGGAGAGGAACGCCGCTATCATGGGTCGGACGCCGGTGGCGAGGGCATCGCGCAACGTCGGCAGCCAGGCATAACCCTGACCGGAGAAAGACAGCGCAAAGGGCTCGGAGCCCAAGCGCGCAGACAAAGGCGACAAAGGCGCAGAGACGTGAAAATCAGACACCTGCACTACTCCCCCAAGGTGTGGGCGACGAGTTGAACCGCCTCTTCGAGGGAAGACTGGGCCTTCGGCTCAGGCGCATCACAAAAGACCTGGCAGGCGTGGTCCGGGACAACCTCGGCCGAGCGCGTCAGACCGCGTTCAGCGAGGTACTCGTCAAAGAACATATCGATACTCATACCGTGTGCCGATTCTACCCACTAGGATCAATGCGTCATGGCCTCTCGTACCCCGTTCTTCATCGCCGCGCTGCTCAACGCCGCGGTAGCAGTACTAGTGGCCATCGGCCTTATCCTCCCCGCCCCAACCGAACCTACGCCCGAGCGGCCCAGCTCCACTACGTCAGCGGCGCCCACGCAGAAAGGCCCAGCAGAAGAACAAGCCGAAGAGGCCACACCCGCGCCAAGCATTGCGCCGGACATCGCCGAAGCTCTCGCCGCCTTAGAATCCTTGGAGGTCAAAGGCCGCGCGCCCAAAACCGGCTATGAGCGCGAAGAGTTTGGCCAGGCGTGGTCCGATGACGTCACGGTGGAGTTCGGCCACAACGGCTGCGATACCCGCAATGACATCCTTCGCAGGGACCTGGATCCAGAGAGCCTTGTTCTCAAGGAAGGAACTCACGACTGCGTGGCGCTTTCCGGCACCTTGCACGATCCCTATTCGGGCCAGGACATTGAGTTCCAGCGCGGGGCGCAGACATCCCGTGCGGTACAGATCGATCACGTTGTGCCGCTTGCCGACGCCTGGCAGAAAGGCGCCCAGCAATGGTCACCAGAAAAACGCCGCGACTTTGCTAATGATCCCCGCAACCTCCTTGCCGTCGATGGTCCCCTCAACCAGCAAAAAGGCGCTGGCGATGCCGCCACGTGGCTGCCACCTAACAAAGGATTTCGCTGCGAATATGCGCGCCGCATCGTAGAGGTGAAGGCGGCCTATGAAATCTGGGTCACGGCGGCGGAGAAGGATGCGCTCCGTCGGCTACTGAATGCTTGCTGAGTATTTTTACCCCTTTTAGATGCCCTGATACCCCTCCCACTACCCCCGAAATTATGCGCATAATATTCACTCACCCCTAAACGGTTATGCAGGGTTTTCGGCGGCGGGAACCTTGGTGCGCACTGCACCTACATTCCTCACGCCCGATAATTTCTATAGGCCTATTAATATGTAATAAATGCAACCTACGGACGTGCAGGTGATACCCCCCATGAAACAAAAACAATAAATCTTTCCCTCCTGTCTCACATTTCTTTTAATATGTGACACAGCACCTAGCCTGAGGTCTAGGTCACATGGATGCCGTGAGTTTTCACGGCTCCATACTTCCCAAACCCGTTGAGACCACACCCTGCGAAGGAATAGTGATGTTCAAGTACATCATCAAGAAGACCGCCAGCTGGCTGGTAGTCATCTTCCTCGCGACTAATATCGCGTACCTCCTGGCCGCAACCTTCCTTGATCCCCGATCAAATTATGTCGGCCGCAACCCACCGCTCGGGCCGGAAGAAATCGGCCGCATCCTCACGCCACTCGGCCTCAACCCGGAGACCCCTCTCATTGAGCGCTGGTGGGGATGGCTGTCCAACATCATCTTCCACTGGGACTGGGGTACCTCCCCTCTCGGTGACCCGGTCAGCGCACAAATCGGGCACCGCGCTCTCGTCTCGGCACAGCTACTGCTCGTGGCCACGATTCTCTCCGTCGTCATCGGCGTCGCCCTCGGCGTCTACACCGCCTCCCGCCAGTACAAGGCGGCCGACCGCTTCTGGCAGGGAGTCTCCATCATCACGATGAACACGCACGTCGTCGTGGCCTCCATCTTGGTCGTCGCCGGTGGTCTGTGGATCAACCGCGTGACCGGCCACCGCGTAGTCTACGTGACGGGCGCTTCCAGCCTCGGCGTCGAAGGCTTCTTCCCCAAGCTGCTGGATATGGCGCAGCACCTCATCTTGCCGTCCATCTCGCTCATCATCATCAGCTACGCCGGCTACCACATGATGCAGCGCACCTTGCTGCTGGATAACTTGAACGCCGACTATGTGCGCACCGCCCGGGCCAAGGGCCTCACGCGCTCCCAGGCCATCCGCAAGCACGCCCTGCGCACCTCCATCATTCCGGTCGCAACCTCCGTGGCCTTCTCCGTTCCCGGTATCTTCACCGGCGCCATCATGACGGAAACCATCTTCGCGTGGAAGGGAATGGGCCAGTACTTCATCGAAACCATCAGCCGCAACGACGTCAACGGCACCACCGCCGTCGCCGCATTCGGTGCCGTCATGATTGCCTTCTCCGCAATCCTGGCTGACCTCGTCGTCGTCGCCCTCGATCCGCGAGTAAGGGTGAGCTAAATGTCTCCAGAAAAGAAATCTACGTCGCCACGCTCCGAAGCGCGCCACACCGAGCGCCACCGCCGCAACGACCTCGCTATCGATACGGCAGCTGATAACCTCGGCGTGCGCCCGCATGCCGCCACTGCGGACTTTTCACCGCAGACCGAACCCAGCGCACAATCCGCACTCGGCTCCGGCGTCGACGTCGATGACGCACAGCGCAAGCAATTCTCCAGCAGCGATTTCCGCGGCACCTCCAAACTCAAGCTGTACGTTCGCCGCTTCTTCCGCAACAAGGCAGCTGCCGTCGGACTCGTCATCTTCGTGCTACTCGCGCTACTCTCCATCTTCGGCAGCTACCTCACCCCGTGGTCCTTCGACGAGCCTGACTTCTTCAACCTCTCCACCGGGCCTTCCCCGGAGCACTGGTTCGGAACCACGGACTCCGGAAACGATCTCTTTGCGCAGACCGTCCACGGCTTGGGCCGCTCGCTGATCATCGCACTCATCGTCTCGCTGGCTTCTACCCTGCTGTCCGCCTTCATCGGCGCGGCCGCGGCCATGTACGGCGGCGCGGTGGAAAAGGTCATCCTGGCAGTCATTCACTTCTTGCTGGCTATCCCGACGTTCCTGCTCATCGCCCTGGTGGTTTCTGATTCCGGTGGTGACTGGAAGCTGCTCATCGTGGTACTCATCGCCTTCGGCTGGATGTATCCGGCGCGCGTCATCTGGGCCATGGCGCTCAGCGTGCGCGAGAACGACTATGTCCGTGCTGCCGACTACATGGGAGTCTCGCGTCTGCGCACCATCTTCCGTCACGTGGTTCCCAATATCGGCTCGCTGCTCATCATCCAGGCGGCCCTGGGCGTGGTGTCCACCATCATGTCGGAGACCGCGCTGTCCTTCCTGGGCTTGGGCGTGAAGCTTCCCGACGTCTCCCTGGGCACCCTCCTGGCCGGCGGTGCCAACGCCGTCGAGGCCTCGCCCTGGCTCTTCTACTTCCCCGCAGGCATCCTCACGCTGCTGACCGTCTCCATGGCGTTCATCGCCGACGGCCTGCGCGATGCCATTGACCCCAACTCGAACTCCGGAGGCCGAGCATGACCCCGCAGAATACTGCACACACCGCCAACGCCGTCCCGGCCAGCCGCGCCACCGACCCCACTGCATCCACCGAGCCGGTGCTGTCCGTGCGCAACCTCACTGTCACCTTCCCCTCGGAGGCCGGCTCCGTCCACGCGGTGCGTGGCGTCGACTTCGACCTCATGCCGGGCCGCACCCTGGCGATTGTGGGTGAGTCTGGCTCCGGTAAGTCCGTGACCTCTTTGGCCGTCATGGGCCTGCTGCCCGACTACGCCAAGGTGGAAGGCTCCGTGGTCTATGCCGGCACCGAGCTCATTGGCAAGTCCGACAAGGAAATGTCGAAGATCCGCGGCAAGGATATCGCCATGATCTTCCAGGATCCTCTCTCCTCCCTTACCCCGGTGTTCTCCATCGGTGACCAGCTCATCGAAGCCATCCAAACCCACCGCGATGTCTCCACGAAGGAAGCGGAGAAAGAGGCCATTCGCCTGCTCGAGCTCGTCGGCATCCCGGAGGCGGAAAAGCGCGTGAAGTCCTTCCCACACGAATTCTCCGGCGGTATGCGCCAGCGCGTGGTCATCGCCATCGCCATGGCCAACAACCCGCGCGTCATTATCGCCGACGAGCCCACCACTGCGCTCGACGTCACCATCCAGGCCCAGATCCTGGAGGTCCTCAAGGTGGCCCAGCGCGAAACGGGCGCCGCGGTCATCATGATCACTCACGACATGGGCGTGGTGGCCGGCACGGCCGACGACGTCCTGGTCATGTACGCCGGGCGCCCGGTGGAGCTGGGTGATGTCGACACCATCTTCAACAACCCCAAGATGCCTTATACCGTGGGCCTTCTCGGGTCGACGCCGCGCGTGGACAAGGCCACCGACGAACCACTGACCCCCATCGTGGGTACCCCGCCGCAGCTTATCGACGTCGCTGCCGAATGCCCCTTCGCGGACCGCTGCCCAGTGGTGAAGGATGAGTGCCGAACCCTGGAACCGGAGCTGCGCGCGCTTGACGACGTCCCCGGGCACTTCGCCTCCTGCCTGCGCTCCGATGAGATCAAGGACGGCACCATCGGCGGCGAGCGCATGTACCCGTTGCCGAAGATTTCCGCCGATACCTTGGGCGATACTCCCTACGAGCAGCGGCTGGTTACCTTGGAGGTCAAGAACCTGGTCAAGGACTTCCCTCTTATCAAGGGAGCGATTCTCAAGCGCCGCGTCGGCACAGTACACGCGGTCAAGAACGTCAGCTTCGATGTCCACCAGGGCGAGTGCTTCGCCATCGTGGGCGAGTCCGGCTCCGGCAAGACCACCACCCTGCTGGAAATCATGGACCTCAACCCGCCAGAGGGTTCCACCATCGTGGTCAACGGCACCAACACCTCCGGCTTGAGCGCGTCGGCGCGCCGCAAGCTGCGCAAGGATATCCAAATCGTCTTCCAGGACCCGATGAGCTCGCTCAACCCGCGTATGACCATCCGCGAGATCATCGCCGAGCCGCTGGAATCGCTGGGGTATGAGGGGGACGTCGGCCAGCGCGTGGCCGAGCTGATGCAGCTCGTCGGTCTTGAGTCCCACCAGGTGGACCGCTTCCCCGGACACTTCTCCGGCGGACAGCGCCAGCGCATCGGCCTGGCCCGTGCTCTGGCCACCAACCCCTCCATCGTGGTGCTCGACGAGCCCGTCTCCGCACTCGATGTGTCCATCCAGGCCGGCATCATCAACCTGCTGCACGACCTGAAGAATCGCCTAGGCATCTCCCTGGTGTTCGTCGCCCACGACCTCTCCGTGGTGCGCCACCTCTCCGACAAGGTCGCCGTGATGTACAAGGGCGACTTCGTGGAATACGGCCCCACGGACGAAGTCTTCGACAACCCGCAACACGCCTATACCCGCGCGCTGCTCTCCGCCATCCCGGTGCCGGATCCAGCCGTGGAACGTGACCGGGTACGCGAGATTTACCAGCCCGCCGAAACCCCGGCTTAGCAAGACTTATAACTAAATACTCACCTTTGTCTCCATGTTTCCTCTCGAAAGGACACACATATGAATATGAAGCTCCGCAGGACCGCCCTCGCAGTGGTCACCGCCTCTGCCCTCATCCTGACCGGCTGCGCCTCCGATGGCGGCTCCGGCTCCGATGGATCAGGCAATTCCGCCTCCGGCGAGAAGCTCGACGTCAAGCTGGACGGCTCCTACAACCCCAAGGACCGCTCCGAGCTCAAGGAGGGTGGCGAGCTGCGCTTGGCTATCGACGAGATCTCCCAGCAGCAGAACACCTTCCAGGCCGACGCCACCTCATACACCCTGAGCCTGTGGAAGTACTACAACCCGCAAATTGGCCTCTTCGATGGCGCGGGTGAGTTCCACGTCAACAATGACTACATCACCGACGTCAAAGACGAAGAAAAGGACGGTAAGACCGTCGTCACCTTCACCATCCACGAGAAGGCGCAGTACAACGACGGCACCCCGATTGACTGGAAATCCTTTGAGAACACGTGGAAGTTCAACAACGGTGAGAACAAGGACGTCAACGTTAGCGCCACCGACGGCTACGAGCTCATCGAGTCCGTCAAGCCGGGTGAGAACGACAAGCAAGCCGTCATCACCTTTAAACAGGCCTATCCGTGGTGGCAGGGTCTGTTCAACGTCCTGCTCCCGCCACAGGTTGACTCCGCGGAGAAGTTCAACGAGGCCTACCTGGGCAAGGTCCACCCGGAGTGGGGTGCGGGCCCGTACAAGGTCGAGAGCGTCGACTTCAAGAACGGCAGCGCTACCTTCGTTCCAAACGAGAAGTGGTGGGGTGATAAGCCATTCCTAGACAAAGTGACCTACCGCCAGATGGAGGACCAGGCCTCCATCAACGCGTTCAAGGCCGGCGAAATTGACGCCACCGGCGTGGCCAACAAGGAACGCCTGGCGGCCGTCAAGGACATGCCAGACGTTGAAATTCGCACCGCCATGACCCCAGGCAAGAACCTGTACACGCTCAACTCCAAGAACGAGATCCTCTCTGATATCAAGGTGCGCGAAGCCATCATGACCGGCATCGACCGCGCCACGCTCTCCGGCATCCGCTTCAACGGACTCAACGGCTACACCGAGGACCTGCCAGGTTCCTTCAACCTCTACCAAACCCAGAAGGGCTACGAGGACAACGTCGGCGCAGTCATTTCTTTCGATCCAGAGAAGGCCAAGTCGCTCCTCGATGAGGCCGGCTGGAAGGAAGGCGGCGACGGCATCCGCGAGAAGGACGGCAAGAAGCTGTCCATGCGCTACACGCTGCTGGGAGATTCTTCCATCAGCAAGGCCATGGCCACCGCCACCCAGAAGATGATGAAGGATATCGGCGTGGACCTGAAGGTGGAGGAACGCCCAGTCTCTGACTTCTCCGAGATCACCTCCAAGTACGACTTCGATATTCTGCCTATGGGTTTCTCCTCCGGCGATCCCTTCGGTGTCGCTTACTTCGGCCAGACCTATCGCACCGGCTCCCAGCTCAACCGCTCCGGCACGGGCACACCAGAACTGGACAAGAAGATCGACGAGCTATCCCAGATCGCTGACCCAGACGAGCAGATCAAAAAATCCAATGAGCTGGAGAAAGAAGCCCTTGCCCAGTACGGCATCATTCCTATCTTCAACGGCCCGACCATGGTTGCGACCCACCCCGATATCGCAAACTTCGGCGCCAACTCCTTCGCCGTCATCGAGGTGGAGAACATCGGCTACACCAAGTAAGTAACGGCCGCCTAGCACCACCCAAGGCAGGAAAGAGGGCCTTCCCCAAGCGGGGAGGCCCTCTTTTATGTGCTGAGCTTAGTCTTAAGCGCTGTGCTTAGTTATTGCCCTTGTTGAGCTGGTTGCGCAACTGGTCAAAATAGTCGCGCGCGCTCTGCGGCTGGTTATTGCCCTGCGGCGGGGAAGGGAAGCTCGGAATCTGGCTAAAGCCCTGGCCCTGCTGCGGCGCGTTCTGCACCTGCTGCTGTGCTTGTTGCTGTGCGCGCTGCGCCTGCTCCATCATCTCAGCTTCGCGGCGGGCGCGCTCGTCGCGCTCACGGCGCTCCTGCTCCTCGCGGCGGCGACGTGCAGCACCGGAATCCTCGCGGCTGTGCTTGTTGTCGGACAGGGAAACCGACGGCTTCGGCGCTTCATTAATAGCGTTGGTGGACAGCAGTGCGTCGCGCATACCGCCGAAGAGATCCTGCATGCCACCCGGGTTAGACGGCATGTAGAGCACATTGGTGTGGGCGCGGTCGGCCACGTCTACCATGGCGTCGAGGTACTGGGAGACCAGCATGAGGGTCTCGGGGTTCTCTTGCACGCCGGCAGCACGCAGCAGCTCATACTGCTGAGCAATACCTTCGACGATCTCCTTACGCTGGTCAGCCACACCGCGGCCCTGCAGCTTCTTGGCCTCGGCCGCACCTTCGGCCTCCTTGACCACGCGGATCTTCTCGGCCTCTGCCTGGGCAACGGCTGCCTCGCGCTCACGCTGTGCGGCGTTAATGGAGTTCATGGACTCGCGCACGCGGGCATCCGGGCGGATATCGGTGACCAGGGTATTGACAAAGTTCCAGCCGTAGGCGGCCATGTTATCGCGCAGGGACATCGCCACGTTGCGGGCGATGGTGTCCTTGGAGGAGAAGGAATCATCCAAGTCCATGTTGGCAACCGAAGAACGGACATTGTCCTGAACATAAGCCACGATCTGCTGCTCGTGGTTAGACAGAGTGTAGAAGGCCTGACGCTCGCTGCCCTGAACTACCTCGTACTGCACAGCAACGGGGATCTGGACGAAGACGTTGTCCTTGGTCTTGGTTTCCACCATGACGTCGAGCTGACGGATCTGCAGGCTGATCTTGGCGCGCACGCGGTCGACATAAGGCACCTTGAAGTGCAAGCCCGCGTGAGCAACGTTCACGAACTTACCCATCCGCTCAATGATGGCGGCCTCCTTCGTCCGGACGATGTAGAAACCGTCGAAGGCGGTGGCAATAATAATTAGAAGAATCACGCCGATGACGATGAGTCCGCCCATAGGCTTATCCTTTCTGCTTCGGTTGGATTTTCCTAACCAGTTTGCCACACGGTGACCACCACCACATCTTGGGGGAGATTGCTCCCCGAACGTACTCGACGCCCGTTAACGCTCGTCAGCCGCCCGGAAGAGCTCGCCCAAAATCCCCGCGCCGTCTTCGCTAATACCGTTGTGCTGGAAGCGGTTGGTCACCACCGGGCGCAAATCGCGGTAGGTCTCCCCCGTGGCCAGGGAATCTTCGAAGGGCACGAAGATATCGTCAAGGTAGATGGCGGCGGAGGCGATAACGGGGGCGTCGGCAAGCGCGGCAGCATCGTACGGCGAACTTGCCCACTCGTGGACGGCGAGCTCCTCGGCGGCCTGCTTGAAGGGGCGCAGCGCCGGGTCCTCGTCGAACTGCCAAGGGAAAATGTGCTCGCCGGTCAGATAGGTGCCTTCCTCGGCGAACTCGGGGAATTCCTCGCGCACACGGTGCGCCGCCCAGCCTGTGACGGCCTGGCCGCCCACGCCACCGTAAATGGACTCATGGATGGCCGCGTAGAGAGGCCCAGCCTGGAAGCTCACGCGGCTACCGACGTTGTTGAGGAAGTCCGAACGCAAGCGCTTCTCGCCGTTCACGGTGCGGAAAGGCTCCTCCAGCAGGTAGCCCAGAGAATCGAATCCGGTACCGCGGCCCAGTTCGATGCC
This sequence comes from Corynebacterium sp. HMSC065D07, assembly GCF_001810695.1. NCBI lineage: Bacteria > Bacillati > Actinomycetota > Actinomycetes > Mycobacteriales > Corynebacteriaceae > Corynebacterium > Corynebacterium sp. HMSC065D07. The sequence goes on along the minus strand of NZ_KV802433.1, from coordinate 44,458 downwards.
GATAGTGCGGAAGCGGCGCGAGGACAGGCGCTCCCCTGTCGGCAGCAGCTCTTCCGAGTTGTCCAGGTGGTGGATGAGCTCCTCGATGCGTGCTTGAGCCCACGGGAACTGGGCATAAAAGCGCTCGTGGCGGACCTTGAGCTTGGCAAAGGTCGTGCGGTAGAGAGCATCCGCGCCCTTGGTCAGGGTGGGCAGGCCGCCGGTGAGAAAGGCACGGCCGATGGAATCGGGGAACATCGAAACATAGGCGGTAATGATGAAGCCGCCGAAGGATTGGCCGTAGAGATCCCAGGAGTCCTCGCCGAGGTGCTCGCGCAGGCGCTCGGCATCGCGCACGATATTCTCCTGCCGCAGCTGTGCCAAGCGCTGCGCCGTGCGATCCTCAGCCGGGCTGAGCTCATCGATGCGGTGGCTGCGCCCGGTGCCGCGCTGGTCCATGAGGATCCAGCGGTAGCGCTCCAGGCCCTTGCCGATGAGCCCGGTGGCACCCGTCGGCCGCGGCGCCGGGAAACCCGGCCCGCCCTGGTTATAGAGCAGTGCCGGGTAATTCTCACCGCCGGGTGGGATGATTTCCCGGGCGTAGAGCTCGAACTCCCCCGCGGCTGGATTGTTATAGTCCCAGGGGACGGTGATGGTGTGTTCCTTGATGGTGTGGCCGAAGCGTTTCATGCTTCTAGTAGACCACGAAACCTTCCTTACGGAACACCTCGCGGATCTCCTCCACGTCTTCCGCCTTCGGCGGCTTTGTATCCTCCAGGGTGTACGGGTAGCCCAGCTCGTGCCACTTGTCCGCGCCCATGTTGTGGAAGGGCAGCACCTCGACGCGCTCGACGTTGTTCTTCCAGCGGGAGACAATTTTGGCCACGTTGGCGACGTTCTCGGGGTCGTCGGTAAGCCCCGGCACCACCACGAAGCGGATCCAGACCGGCTTGCCTATGGCGTTGAGGCGATCCCCAAAGTCGATCGTCGGCTGCAGCTCGCGGCGGGTGACCTTCTTATAGGTCTCCTCGTCACCGGACTTGACGTCCAAGAGCACCAGGTCGATGTTGTCCAAGTCCTCATCGCGCAGACGCGCGCCGAGGTAACCCGAGGTGTCGATCGTGGTGTGGATGCCTGCATCGTGGACTTCCTTGAGCAAGCGCCGAGCGAAGGCGATCTGGAAGAGCGGCTCACCGCCCGAGATGGTCAGGCCGCCCCCGGAGGCGTTGAAGATGGGCTTATAGCGCTTGATGCGCTTGACCACATCCTCGATGCGCTCCAACGTTCCGACCTTCATCTCCATGGTGTCGGGGTTGTGGCAATACTGGCAGCGCAACGGGCAACCCGACATGAACATGGTCATGCGGGTTCCAGGCCCATCCACGGCCGTCACCAGCTCCCAGGAGTGCACGAGCGCGACATCGCCAGAGCGGCGGGCCTGCATCAACTCCGGGCGGGTGTAGCCCTCGAGGTCATTGTCCGTTCCTAAACCGGCGGCGGCGCCGCGCACCTTCTCCCCTTCTTCAGGGTTGAGGTGCACGACGCCGGTAATGCCATCTGCCATTTAGGAGCCCTGGTGGAAGGTACGGGAGATGACGTCGAGCTGTTGCTCGCGGGTGAGCTTCACGAAGTTCACCGCGTAGCCGGAAACACGGACGGTGAGGTTCGGGTACTTCTCCGGGTGCTCAACGGCGTCCTCCAGGGTGGACTTGTCCAGGACGTTGATGTTGGCGTGGTAGAGGCCCGAGTTCATGTTGTTGGCGGTGCGGTTGGCCTTCATGGAAGCGAGGCGCTCGTCGAAAGTTTTGGTTGCCATGTTGTGTTCTCCTTGGGAAGTGGTGTGGATGTGGTCTATTCGGAATCCATGATGAAGCCGGCATCGAGGACGCCCACCAGGTTGGTGATGCGCTCCTCCGGAGTGCGGCCCAATCCGGATGGGGTGATGGTGTTGGTCAGTGAGATGCCATCGAGGGCATCCTTGTAGTCCAACTTGCCCACCGACAGCATGGAGGCGACCATGCCGTGGTTATCCGCGCCGTTCTCCGGGTTTGCGCCCGGCGCGAACGGGGTGCCCGCCTCGTGGCCGGACGGGAAGGCACCGGTGGCCTTGCCGTAGACAACGTTGGAGGTAATGGTCAGCACCGACTGGGTGGGGATGGCGTTGCGGTACATCGGGATGGCCTTAATCTTCTCCATCACGGTGTGAACGATGGTGGCGGCGATGTCATCGGCGCGGTCGTCATCGTTTCCGTAGAAGGGGAAGTCACCTTCCGTCTTGTAGTCCACGATGAGACCGGTCTCATCGCGCACCGGGTAGACCTTGGCGTACTTGATGGCGGAAAGCGAGTCAGCCACGATGGACAGGCCGGCGATACCGCAGCCCATGGAGCGCACGATATCGGAATCATGCAGCGCCATCTCGATGGCCTCGTAGGCGTACTTGTCGTGGCAGTAGTGGATGATGTTGAGGGCCTCAACGTAGGTGCCCACAACCCAGTCCAGCATCTCCTCGTACTTCTGCCAGACCTCGTCGAAGTCGAGCGGTCCATCGCCCTTGATGGGCTCGTAACCGTCGACGACCTGCTTGCCGCTGACTTCGTCGCGGCCGCCGTTGATGGCGTAGAGCAGGGCCTTCGCAGCGTTGACGCGGGCGCCGAAGAACTGCATTTGCTTGCCGACGGCCATCGGGGACACGCAGCACGCAATTGCGGCGTCGTCGCCCCACTGCTCACGAATCTGCTTATCGGACTCGTACTGGATGGAAGAGGTCTCAATCGAGATGTGGGCGCAGAATTCCTTGTAGCCCGCCGGCAGCTGCGGATCCCAGAAGATGGTGATGTTCGGCTCCGGGGACGGGCCTAGGTTGATCAGCGTCTGCAGCAGACGGAAGGAAGTCTTGGTCACCATGTGGCGGCCATCGTCGCCAAAGCCGGCATCGGACCAGGTTGCCCAGTACGGGTCACCGGAGAAGATCTGGTCATAGTCCTCGGTGCGCAGGAAGCGGACGATGCGCAGCTTGAGCACCAGCTGGTCAATAATCTCCTGGGCGTCTTCCTCGGTGATGATGCCTGCGGCAAGGTCACGCTCGAAGTAGCAGTCGAAGAATGCGGAGAGGCGGCCGATGGACATGGCGGCGCCGTCCTGAGACTTAATGGAGGCCAGGTAGCCAAAGTAGGTCCACTGCACTGCCTCGTGGGCGGTCTTCGCGGGCTTCGAGATATCGAAGCCATAGGACTCAGCCATGACCTTGAGCTTCTTCAGAGCCTTGATCTGCTCGGCGTGCTCCTCGCGGTAGCGCGCCCAGTGCTCGGAGAATCCGATATCACCGACTGCGTGCTTGGATGCCTCCTTCTCAGCGATGAGGTAATCCACGCCGTAGAGGGCCACGCGGCGGTAGTCACCAATGATGCGGCCGCGGCCATAGGCATCCGGCAGGCCGGTGATGATGTGAGAGGAACGCGCTGCGCGGATGCGCGGGGTGTAGATATCGAAGACCGCGTCATTGTGGGTCTTGCGGTAGCGGGTGAAGATCTTCTCTACGTCTGGGTCAACTTCCTTGCCGGCCTCAAAGATAGCCTGCTTGACCATGCGCCAGCCGCCGTTGGGCATCATGGCGCGCTTCAGCGGAGAATCCGTCTGCAGGCCCACGATGACGTTGTCGTCCTCACAGATGTAGCCGGCCGGGAAAGCATCGATATCGCTCGGGGTGTGGGTGTCCACGTCGAAGATGCGCTTCTGGCGCTCGATGGACAGGTAGTTCTCCTCCAGGTGATTCCACACATTCTTGGTCTTCTCGGTGGGTCCAGCAAGGAAGGAGGAATCCCCGTCATAAGGGGTGTAGTTGCGCTGGATAAAATCACGAACGTCAATGTTCTCAGTCCACGGGCCGGGCTCGAAGCCCTTCCATGCCTCGAACTGCACGGACTGTTCAGTTGCGGTGGTCACTATATTGACTCCCTTCGTAGTTCACACGACGCGTAATGCTTAGTCGCAGAAGGGCTTTAGGTGACTTCAATTCACGGGCAATTCGGTCAACCCGTCCGTCACCGAACCCCTCTCTGTAGCCCATAGTAGGGGTAAAGACGCACAAGCTCATATCGGCAATTGCTGGCCGCGCACCACCAAAGGAGCCAGTGTGAGCACTGCACAGGTCAGCTCCGTCATAGGTAACGGCCGTACGGTTGGATGCGGGGGTAAAGCACCCCCTGACGTGGCCTTTCCCACACTTTTTGGGGCGAGCTCTTGGTGCGTGTCCTTGCCGCGCTCTATTGTTATGCGCAGTATCCTCGTCTCGCTTTTTAGCAAGGAGCCTCCCCGCGTGTCCGACATCGCAACTGCCCCTCAGCCCACACACCCGGTCGACGCCGTCCCACCAGCCCCGAAGTTGGCAGCGCTCGGACTCCAGCACGTCCTCGCATTTTATGCTGGCGCGGTCATCGTACCGCTGCTTATCGCGGGCTCGCTGGGGTTGGATGAGGCCACAACGATCCACCTCATCAACGCCGACCTGTTGACCTGTGGTCTGGCGACGTTGATCCAAGCGGTGGGCGTCGGCAAGCACATCGGCGTTCGCCTGCCCATCATCCAGGGCGTGACCACCACGGCGGTCAGCCCCATCATTGCTATCGGACTCAGCGCAGGTGACCAGCCGCTGCCTACGATTTATGGTGCAATTATTGCCGCCGGTATCTTTACGTTTTTCGCCGCGCCGGTCTTTGGACGCGTGCTCAAATACTTCCCGCCGATTGTCACCGGTACCGTGCTCTTGGTCATGGGTACATCGTTGCTGGCGGTTTCTGCAAATGACTTTGTCAATTACGCCGACGGGGTTCCGGCCGCGCGCGATCTGCTGTATGGCTTCGGCACGCTGGCCATCATCATCGTGGTTCAGCGCTTCTTCCGTGGCTTCCTGGGGACGCTGTCGGTGCTGCTTGGTTTAATCATCGGCACCGCTTTGGCACTCGTGTTGGGTGATACGTCCTTCGACGGTGTGAGTGAGGCCGACGCCATCGGCATGACCACGCCTTTCTATTTCGGCATGCCGCGCTTCGACATCATGGCGATTCTCTCCCTCATCATCGTCATGATCATCACCATGGTGGAGACCACCGGCGATGTTTTCGCCACCGGTGAGATTGTAAAGAAGCGCATCAAGCGCGATGACGTTGTGCGCGCCATCCGCGCCGATGGCCTCTCCACCACCCTGGGCGGCGTGATGAACTCCTTCCCGTATACCTGCTTCGCGCAAAACGTCGGCTTGGTTCGCCTGACCGGTGTGAAATCGCGCTGGGTGGCAGCATCGGCAGCCGGTTTCATGATCATCCTGGGACTACTGCCCAAGGCCGCCGCCGTGGTGGCGGCTATCCCCTCCCCGGTACTCGGCGGTGCCTCGTTAGCGCTCTTCGCCAACGTTGCCTGGGCCGGCCTGCAGACCATTGCGAAAGAAGACATCACCGACGGCCGCAACGCCGCCATCGTTACCACCGCGCTGGGCTTGGCCATGCTGGTCACCTTCAAGCCGGACGTCGCCACCGCCTTCCCGGAGTGGGCGCAGATCTTTGTCTCCTCCGGAATGTCCATCGGCGCGATTACGGCGATTCTTCTCAATTTGCTGTTCTTCCACGTCGGTGCGCAGTCGGGTGATGATGTCAGCCGCCTCGACGGCGCCGGCGTCTCGCTTAAGGAGCTCAACGAGATGGAGCGCGACAGCTTCGTCAGCGCCCTGCGCCCGCTCTTTAACAACGAGACCTGGCCGCTTGAGGCCGCCTGGGAGCTGCGCCCCTTCCAAGACGTCAGCCAGCTGCGGGAAGCAATCCAGGTTGCGGTGCTCACCGCCCCGAGTGAGAAGCACCGCGCACTGATCCACGACTACCCGGCGATGGATGAGCTGCTGCTTGTCGACGCTGACTCGGCCGCCACCATCTCCGCCGACCGCGGTTCCCTGGCCTTGGATGACCTCGATGATGTACAGACGCAGCAGCTTATCGACGTTTCAACAGCCTACCGCGAGCGCTTCGACATGCCCTTTGTGGCATACCTAGACACTAACGACTCGGCCGACCGCGTCATCGATGCGGGCGTGCGCCGCTTGTCCAACTCGGATGAGCTGGAACAGCGCGTGGTCTTGAGCGAAATCATCGAGATTGCCAACGACCGCTTCGACATCCTCCTCGCGGACGCCAACCCAGTTCGGGCTTATTGGGACCGCAAGTTCACGGAGGTCGAGTGACCAGAAGTCACTCGACGTAGAAAAGGTTCATTCCACGTACAAGGCCACTCGACGTAAAAGAAGGTTCATTCCGCCTTCAAGGTCACTTGGCGGGCGAAGGTTTGTGGAACTCCATGGTGACCTGGGCTTCGGAGTCCACTCCGCGAATGATCCCTTCATAAAAGCTTCGGGCTTGGTCTTCTAAGAGCTCGCGGTTGTCGTTGATGTCCTTGCGCTTCTTATCGGCGCTGAGGACGTCCGACACTGTGGATGCGGCGTCGAGTGGCTGCGTGGTCCAGCTGAGAACTCCGTTGTTCTCCACGGCGGTCTTAAACTCCTCGTCCATGTGCCCGATGAAGATGAAGTCCGGAATGTGGACCGTGTAGGAATGCTCGCCGGTTTCGGTGACACTCACGTCCTTACCCTCAATACCAAGCTTGGCTTTGTAGGAATACTGCACAAACTGGGTGCGGTCGGTCCACGGAACCCTCACGCCAAATACCTGCCCGGCGGAGGACTTCTCCGTGAGTCCTTGGATACCGAGGCTAAGCAAGACGACTTGCTCCTCGCGCTCGACTGCGTTGATTACCTGCGAATTGGTTGACTCTACCGGCGCGGTGTACACCTCATGTGGTTGACGCACGGCATACACACCTAAGCCGGCACAGGCGAGTGAAAGAAGCACCACCAACGCGATGAGCGTGGTGCTGAGTTTGCGAGGAGACATGAGGCTTAGCCCTTCGTGCGTAGTAGAGATAGCTACGCTCCAGATTAGTCTCCGCAGATTTAGTACACGTCACCTGCAGTCACCGAGACGAGAGCCTGCTGCTCAGCGAAAGCAGCAAAAGCCATTAACAGGGTGTCGATATGCGTGCGCAGGTGACGATCCATGACCACCGAGCCCGACTTCCGAAGGCGCTCTTCGGCGACCCCGTTGACGTCGCCAAGCACCAGCACAACCTGGCCGGGAAGAATACCAGCGAATTCTGTGGCGTCGACAATCACGCCGTCGCACGCACGCGCTTCCGCTTCGCTACCGATCCACCGGACAGAGACTCCTTGCGGCGCATAAGCGGCGATGTCATCAGCGAGCCGTTTGCTCATCATAAGCCCAAAGGTTATGGTCTTGCGCATTTCAATCATCTTCCTTAATCGTGCATGACGTGGCTTTTTACCTTGACAAGCTACAGATTAAAGATTGAAGCGTTCACCGACCATAGTCATTTCATGCCGATACAATCAAGCCCATGGACAAGGAAGAACGCCAGCGCAGAATCATTTGGGCCGTTGACTCAGGAAGCAAAACGGTCAGCCAATTACAAGAACTCACCGGAGCTTCCGCTATTACCATCCGCCGCGACCTCACGGCGCTGGAAGAAGTAGGGGCCCTCGAACGATTTCACGGAGGAGCGCGCCCCGCGGTTCGAAGGGGCGCCCGCTATCCCCTGGAGGTACGCCGAAAAGAGGATCCCGCCGGCAAACGGGCGATTGCTACGGAGGCTGCCCGCCTCGTTGAACCAGGCTCCTGCGTGCTCGTTGACTCAGGGACAACACCAACTGCCGTTGCCCGCAATCTCGCCGGCATGGACATCACAGCACTAGCGATGTCCCTGTACGCGGGCGCAGCATTAGCCAAGACGCCGGGCAGTGACGTCATCATTCCCGGCGGAACCGTCAACAGCGACGATCTTGCGGTGTACGGGGCGGAAGCGGTTGAAACAGTCCTGTCTATGCGCTTCGACCTCGCGATTGTCGGAATCTGCGCGTGTACTCCGTCGGTAGGCCTTATGTCCCCGAACCTCACCGAGGCGACCATTAAGCGGGCCTATTTCCAAGCCGCCCGACGAGTCATCGTTGTCACCACACCAGAGAAATTCACGCGCATGTCAGCCCACCGCGTGGCCACATTTGATCAAGTAGACACGGTCATCACAACGACTGACCTATCCCAGGATCTAGCCGAGGATGTGGTCGATGCCGGCACCAACCTCACGATGGTGCCGGTGGAAGGCGCCTAAAGCTGGAACTTTTCGACGATTTCAGTGCGACGCTTGTGCTCCATCCAGAAGGACAGGAACGGGACAACACCGGCAAGCGCCGTGGTGAACAACTTGCTCACCGGCCACATGACGCGCGGCCCAAGAACCAGGATGGAGACGAGGTAGACCATATAGGCCACGCCGTGGGCTTGGGCAATGAGCGTGGCCCACGACGGCATTTCCATGCCTACGCCGTACTGCAGGATCATGCGCACAACCAAAATAAGAAGGAAGATACCGGTAACCGTGGCGGCGATGGAAAAGAACTTCAGCGGACCACGAATGCGGGCCTGGCGGTCTGGGTGGACGGCGTTGCTCATTGATTCTCCTCTTCGGTGCCGCGACGGCGGCGCTGTTTGTTCATGGCGTTGAAGGTTTCCACATCAACCTGCGGCCGAGGTGGCAGGAAATCCTCGTCGATCTTGGTCACGGCTTGTTCCTTGGTTGACCTCACGCTCTTTGCTTCATACTGAGCTGGTTCTTCTCCCCGCTCGAGGGCTTCGTTCTCTGCATCGATACGCTCATTCTCGTAGCGCATAGCGGTGCGGTATGCGTAGACCACGAACACCGCGAAGAGCGGCCACTGGAAGGCGTATCCCAGATTTTGGAAGGTTCCCGAGCCAGAGCGGAACCGAGTCCACTGCCAATAGGCAAGGAACAAAAAGAGCACGACAAAGAACACGATGAGGACGATGTGCCACCATCGAACCTTCATCCGCTTTTTCGGTGCTGGGTTGGTGCTCACCCACAACAGCCTACCCACCACGCCGTGAAAAGTGGATTTCCTTCCGCGGCCTGCTGCCCTGTAGGCTAGTGGACGTTGCGCAGAGAAGGTAGTACTCCGCAGCAACAAAACCAGCGCCCGTGGCGGAATTGGCAGACGCGCTAGATTTAGGTTCTAGTGTCTTATGACGTGTGAGTTCAAGTCTCACCGGGCGCACAATTTCAAACCCCGCTCGGCAAATTTCGAGCGGGGCTTTTGTTATTCCCAGTTCCGCGCGCTTAGGCTTGCCCGGCGAGGGCCGCCAAAGGTTCGCGCAGCTGCGCCAGTGCGCGGCCACGGTGCGACACCGCGTTCTTTTCCTCCGGGGACATCTCCGCGGCGGAACGGGATTCGCCCTCGGGCTGGAAGAGGGGATCGTAGCCGAAGCCATTCTCGCCCTGCGGCGCAGTGAGCAAGGAGCCTGGCCACCGGCCCTCCACCACGTGCTCCTGGCCATCCGGGGTCACCAGGGCGCAGACCGACACGAATGCCGCCGCGCGACGCTCCGCGGGCACGTGGGACATCTGCCCCAACAGCAAACGATTATTCGCTTCATCGTCGCCGTGTCCGCCCGACCACCGGGCCGAGAGCACACCAGGCATGCCGTTGAGTTCTTCCACCGCGAGGCCGGAATCATCTGCAATCGTTGCCAAGCCGGTGTGCTGCACCCCGGCGCGCGCCTTAATCAACGCGTTGTCGGCAAAGGTGCGGCCGTCCTCCACGGGCTCCGGGTAAGCCTCCACCGCGGAAAGCGGGAGCAGCTCGATGCCCGCGATGCCGGCGTCGGCGAGGATCTTCTCTAGTTCCTTGAGCTTCTTGGCATTATTCGAAGCGACGAGGAGCTTTACCATCCGAGGGCCGCCTTTTGAGCGTCGATAAGCTGGGCGCAACCAGCCTGCGCCACGTCCAACATGTCATTGAGCTCCGCGCGGCCAAACAGGCCGTGCTCGCCGGTGCCCTGAATCTCGACGAAGTCTCCGCCTTCCTGCATCACCACGTTGAGATCGACCTCCGCGCGGGAGTCCTCTTCATAAGGCAGGTCCAAGCACACCTGGCCATCGATGATGCCAACGGAGACCGCAGCGATGGGATCCAGCAGGGGCTCGCCCGGGACGACGCCTTCCTCCTTGAGGTAAGCAATCGCATCAGCCAGCGCCACATACGCGCCGGTAATCGACGCCGTGCGGGTACCGCCGTCTGCCTGCAGCACGTCGCAATCCAGCTGGATGGTGTTCTCCCCCAGCTCAGACAGGTCCACCGCTGCGCGCAGGCTGCGGCCCACCAGACGGGAAATCTCGTGGGTACGGCCCTTGACCTTGCCCTTCATCGACTCGCGCGGCATGCGCTCGTGGGTTGCAGAAGGCAGCATGGCGTACTCAGCAGTCAGCCAGCCCTCGCCGGAATCCTTCTTAAAACGCGGCACCCCGAATTCCACGGAAGCCGTACACATGACTCGGGTGTTGCCGAACTCCACCAGCACCGACCCAGCCGGGTTGGTGGTGAAATTACGGGTAATGCGAACGCTACGGAGTTGGTCGAGCGCGCGACCATCAGCACGAGTGAAATCAGTCATGCCCACTACCCTACCGCGCGTGTTAAAAGTCGAGCTCCATCCCAGCGGCGCCGACGACGATCTCTCCGTCGAACTCGCGGGCAGCGGCGGCATATGTTGCGGCGACATCGCCCCACGGCTGTAGGTGAACAAGCACGAGCTTCTTTACCCCTGCCTCACGCGCTAGGCGCCCAGCTTCTGCTCCCGACATGTGCATGTCTGGAGCCTTATCCTCCGAAGTCTCGCCCCATGCAGCCTCGCAGAGGAAAGCATCCACGCCTTGGGCAGCCTCAACGAGCGCGGGCGTATAAGCAGAATCCGCCGAATAACACACAGTTGCGCCAGTCTTCGTGTGCTCGACCCGCAGGGCATACGTTTCTACCGGGTGCACGGTACGGAAAGGCGTGATGTAGACATCGTCGACAAGCTGGCGCTCACGGTCCACCCACGGACTAAACGCAAAGGAATCACTCATATCATCCACCCCATCCGGGGCATCCGATGACAACCGACCCAAGTGGGTTTCAGTCGCCGCCGGGCCGAGACAAAAATTGCGGGAAGCTGCCGGGGCCGTGGGGTGGAAACGGCGCCAGACCATCAGCGACGGGAAGTCTAGGCAGTGGTCAGCGTGGAGATGCGTTAATGCCACGTGGGCATCGCAAGGATCCTGGAGTTCCTGCAGGCGAGCAAGCGTACCCGGGCCGAGGTCCATGATGATGGACGGAGCCGAGGGGAATGACAGGAGGTAGCCAGAGGCCGGATTACCCACAGTGGGCACCGACCCGGAACAGCCTAGGATGGTCAGCTTCATGCGTTCAATAGTTCCACGAAACAATGGGGGATGCGAGATTTGGCTCGATTGTACATCTTTGCCGGTGCTAAATCTTGGGTCCCAGGAATCGCGTAGCCAAACGCTCGAACGCCGCGTGGTCACCAGTGCACTCAAAACTGCGGGTTGGCACTTGCCCCGCCGGGGCAAGCATGTCCGTCTTGGTGAGGATGCGCAAAACGTCCTTCGTGGTCTCCTCGGCGGAAGACACCAAGGTGACGTTGTCACCGATAGCGAGCTGGATGACGCCTGTGAGCAGTGGGTAGTGCGTGCAGCCGAGGACGAGTGTGTCGACCCCTGCCGATTGCAGCGGAGCGAGGTAGCCTTCCGCCACACCGAGGATCTGGCGCCCAGCGGTAATGCCGCGCTCGACAAAGTTCACAAAGTCCGGGCAAGCAACTGCCTCGCACTCGACGTTCGGGTTGACCGCAAAAAGATCTTGATAAGCACCTGAATTAATGGTGCCCTCCGTGCCGATCACGCCGATCTTGCCGTTGCGGGTGGTGGCAATGGCACGGCGCACGGCCGGGCGAATCACCTCGACGACCGGAATGTCGTAGCGCTCGCGGGCATCGTGGAGGAAGGCTGCGGTGGCGGTGTTGCACGCAATCACCAGCATCTTGCAGCCACGCTCCACGAGTTCATCAGCAATCGCGGTGGACAGCTCACGGACTTGGGCAATGGGCCGTGGACCATAAGGGGCGTGGGCGGTATCGCCGATGTAGACGATGGATTCGTCGGGAAGCTGCTCAATGATTGTGCGCGCTACGGTGAGTCCGCCTACGCCTGAATCAAAAATCCCAATGGGAGGGGTTGCATCAGGCATTAGTTCATCACTCCTCGAGGCGCAGGCTTAACCTTTCTCATCGGGTCATCAGAGGTGATCACCATGCCCGCGACGATGCCGCCAATGGCACCGAAAAGGTGGCCCTGCCAGCTCACTCCCTCATAGATGGGCAGCACGCCCCAGATCAGGCCGGAGTAGGCAAAACCAAGGCCTAAGCCAACGAGGAACTGGCTCAACGAGCGGTTAAAGATACCCCGCACGATAAGGTATGCCAACCAGCCATACACCACGCCCGAGGCTCCAATATGCGAGGTTCCCGGCCCGCCCAGCAGCCACGTGCCAACACCAGCGATGAGTACCACGATGATGGTGACCTCCCACCACGCCTTACGCCCGGATAGGCCAATCAGGAAACAAAACACCGCACCTGGCAGCGAGTTACCGATGAGGTGCTCAAAGTTTGCGTGGAGCAGCGGCGCGGTGAAGATCCCCCAGATACCGTTGAAATCCAACGGGTGAATGCCGTACTGCCCCAGCTCGCTTCCAAAGAACAGGAAGTTGATGATGTGGATGATCCACTCGACGGCCAGGAAGCCCACCGTTAAAGACGCAGCCGTTTTTAAACGTCCGGTCCGGGTGTAGTTCTTCGAGTCCCCCTTGTTGAGTATGGGTTGGTGCCCCGTTCCCGGTCCTGCCGGGCGGGGTTGGAAAGGGTTGGGCTCATGCGATTGCTGCTGGCCAAAGGGTCCACTCGTGGTCATAATGCCTCCAACTTTAGCAAGCGTGAGGCAAGGACTACGTCTCCAATCCCGGCCTGCGCTTCTGCTAGTCCATGATGACGTTGAGCAACGAATCCTGGCAGAAGGCCAGCCATTCCACGAGCGCATCGCGGTCTGCCCCGGGGGTATCCTGCGGCACGTCCCCCGCAGCGATGTAGAGGCGCAGGTCATTGAGGCCGGCGAGGAAAGCATGTGCCTCTTCCTCACTGATAGCCACCTCTACCCCGCCGGTAGGGCCAAGGGCGGTGTTAATCACCTGGAGATTCTCCAGCTTGGCGCGCGCGATGTCATTCTCGTGCAGCGAGCGCAGCAGCGAATTATCACCATCGAACTCTTCGTCCCCTGGCTTCTGGAAGTCTGGAAAGAGACGGGCCAGTGACGGATCCTCCGGTGCTTCGGTGTGGCCAGTGGGCATGTCGAGCATGTCCGCCAATTCATCCTTCGGCGCTGACTGCGCGCGGGCGATGATGGCCTCGGAGACCGTCGCGGTGAGATCACCGAGGACTTCACGCTCCATGGGCTCGAATACGGTGGTGTACTTCGCACCACGCATGAAGGACTTTTTCTTCTTCCACGTCTGCATACTCTTATCCTGCCTGCTGCATCGTGGCCCACAGGCCGGCGACCTGTAGTTTCTTCACGTCAGCTTCAACCTTGTCGCGTTCACCCGAGGACACCGCCGCCTTACCTTCGGTATGGACTTGCATCATCAGCTCGTTAGCTCGCTTCTTGTCATAACCCAAAACAGTCTGGAACACGTAGGAAACGTAGCTCATTAGGTTGACTGGGTCATCCCAGACAATGCACATCCACGGCAGGTTTTCGCTCGTGGCGACGTCGACGTCAATCGCCTCATCCAGCTCCGGGGTGGCCATGGGCGAACTCATCACCACGACTGCGGACGTTTCGTTGTGCGCTTTCATGTTCTCTACACTAGCCAAATTTTTTCATCTCGCGAACAGTTATACTGTCTTCGACCTTTAACCTGATTGTCGTTTGCAGGTGGCATCGATGAATTCTTTCTCCCTTCCCCCAGCCGTTACTGACATTCTCGCGGGACGCCAACCCTCAAGAGAGGACCTTGTGCCTCTCGTGCAGCGCATCATCACCGTATTGGTCCTCGGTGGCACGCTCGTGACCGCCGTGCTCAGCTTGACCAACCCCTCCGATAACGGCAGCTCACAGGATTCTGAGCCTCCCGCGCCGGCGACGTGCGATTACGAGCTTCCCGACGTCCCCGTCCAACGCCAGCTCGCCACCATCCAAGATGAGCTCATAGAGGCGCTCAACACGTGGCGCAAGGAGGATGGTCTAGCCCCGCTGGTGCCCTGGATCGACCGCCAAACCGCTGCCCGCGAAAAGGCAGAATGCAACGCGGTAACACACGAGGAAAGGCCATCTGAAGAAAACGTGCAGATGGTCCAGCACCACCTTCCTTTGGACACGGCGAGTGGATATGAGTTTGTCGAAGCCTTCAGAGCTTCCCCCTCCCACGTGGCCGCCTTGCGCGATCCCCGCATGACCACCGCTGCGGTGGGCACGGCTTACAGCGACGGCGAAGTCTACGTTGTCATTCAGCTCGAAGCATAGAACTGCTGATTTTTCGGTACGCGCTGAGTAGCATCTTCGATGTGACTACTACCTCAGACAACGTCCAGGATTCTGGGCTCGGGCCCAGCGATCGTTCTACGGCCCTGCTTACCGATAAGTATGAGCTGACCATGCTGCAGGCTGCGCTGCGCGATGGCTCCGCACACCGCCAGGTGGCCTGCGAAGTGTTTGCCCGCCGCCTCCCCAACGAGCGGCGCTACGGTGTTGTCGCCGGCACCGAGCGTGTCCTTCGCGCAGTCCGAGACTTCCGCTTCACCGCTCAGCAGCTGGCGGAAATGGATTTCCTCGATGCAGAGACCAAGGAGTACCTGGCTAATTACCGTTTCTCCGGGCACATCGATGGCTATCGCGAAGGCGAGCTGTACTTCCCCAACTCGCCGCTGCTGACCGTGCGCGGAACCTTTGGCGAATGCCTGATCCTGGAAACCGTGATCCTGTCCATCATGAATTCCGATTCCGCCGTGGCCTCTGCGGCCTCACGCATGGTGGTGGCTGCGGATGGCCGCCCCATCATCGAGATGGGCTCGCGCCGCACGCACGAGTATGCCGCCGTCACCGCCGCCCGCGCCGCCTACTTGGCCGGTTTCCAGGCCACCTCCAACCTGGAGGCTGGCTACCGCTACGACATCCCGGTCTCCGGTACCGCGGCGCATGCATGGACGCTCGCGCACGTCAACGAAGACGGATCCCCGAACGAGGAGGCGGCCTTCCGCGGGCAGATCGAAACCCTCGGCGTGGGCACCACCCTGTTGGTGGATACCTACGACATCACCAAGGGCGTGGAAACCGCCGTGCGGGTGGCCGGCCCCGAGCTGGGCGGCGTTCGCATCGACTCCGGCGATTTGGCCGCTGTCACCCGCCGTGTGCGCAAACAGCTCGATGACTTGGGCAACCACAACACGAAGATCGTTGTCTCTTCCGACCTGGACGAGTTCGCCATCGCTGGCCTGCGCGGAGATCCCGTCGACGTCTACGGCGTCGGTACCTCGGTGGTCACCGGCTCTGGCGCCCCAACCGCCAGCATGGTGTACAAGGTCGTCGAGGTTGATGGCCATCCCGTGGCCAAGCGTTCCTCCTCGAAGAAGTCGCAGGGCGGGGCAAAGCGCTCCCTGCGCACCTACCGCTCCTCCGGGGTGGCCGTCGAGGAGCTCGTGCTCCCCTTCTCCGCCGAAGACCCAGACACCGGGACGCTGAGCACCCGCGACATGACGGTGCCGCTCATGCGCGACGGAGAGATCCTGGACAATCTGCCCACCCTCCACGAAGCCCGCGAGTACCTAGCCCAAGCCATCACCACTCTGCCGTGGGAAGGTTTAGCTCTGACCCGCGACGAACCTGCAGTGCCGACCCGCTTCATCGGGTTCGGCTCATAGGATGCGTGCGGGAGGCAACCGACTAGACTGACTCAAATGCAGGATTCAACGGTTGACCTCCTCGACGCTGCCGTCTCCGCCCTCGGAGGTGCGCGGCGTGCCGGCCAGGTGCGCATGGCGGAAGCCGTGACCACCGCGCTGGAAAAAGAGCGCCACCTCGCCGTGCAAGCTGGAACGGGTACGGGTAAATCACTGGCTTACCTCGTCCCTGCTTTTCGCCACGCGCAAGAGACCGGGCACACCGTGATTGTTTCCACGGCCACGCTGGCACTGCAACGCCAGCTGGTGGAACGAGATCTGCCGCGCCTCGCCGAGGCCCTCGAACCGCACCTGGAAAAGAAGCCGACCTTCGCCATCATGAAGGGGCGTTCCAACTACGTCTGCCTCAACAAAGTCTCCCGCGCCGCTGAGCTTGACGACGAAGACGCCCTGCTTGACCAGGACGCCATCTCCAGCCTCGGCCGCCATGTCCAGCGCGTCTACGAGTGGGCGGAGGACACCGAGACGGGCGACCGCGAGGACCTCGAACCGGGAGTGCCCGATCTAGCCTGGCGGCAGGTCTCCGTCACCTCCAATGAGTGCCTTGGTGCTACCCGCTGCCCGCACGGCGAGGACTGCTTCGCGGAGCGCGCGCGGCACCGCGCGGCGGACGTCGACATCGTCGTCACCAACCACGCGCTGCTCGCCATCGATGCGGTGGCAGACATCAACATCCTGCCGGAGCACGATGTCGTCATCATCGATGAGGCACACGAGCTGGACGGCCGTATCACCTCAGTCTCTACCGCCGAGATCACCGGGCGCGCCCTCAAAATGGCGGCCAACCGCGCCAAGTCCCTCGGCGCCAATGGCAAAGACCAGCGACTGAGCGAACAAGCCAATGAGCTCAGCCAACTACTCGGTGAATTCACGCCGGGCCGCTGGACCGATCTTCCGGAGGAAGCCAAGCAACAACTCATGAGCCTCGCGGACACGTTAAGCGACTGCCGCGAGACCATCGCCCGCGCCCCCGAAGGCGAACAGGCCCAAGACCCGGAAAAATCTGCCGAGCGCCAAAACCTGGCCAATCACCTCGGCAGCCTCGTCGAAGCCATCGCCCGCATCCTCGATGTCTTCGCCACCGGTGACCCCGCAGCACACGCCGACGTGGTGTGGCTGGAACGCGATGAGCGCACGCTGAACGACACCCTGGCCGTTGCCCCGCTCTCCATCGCCGGGATGCTGCACGAAAAGCTCTTCGGCGAACAGACTGTCGTGCTGACCTCCGCCACGCTTGCCTTGGGCGGGCGCTTCGACGCCATGGCCGCACAATGGGGCCTGCCCAAAGGTACATGGGATAGTCTCGACGTGGGCTATCCTTTCGACCCCGCGCGCAGCGGCATCCTTTATACCGCAGCGCACCTGCCGCAGCCGGGCCGCGACGGACTCAGCCCGCAGACGCTTAAGGAAATCCGCGAGCTCATCATGGCCGCGGGCGGGCGCACCCTCGGTCTCTTTTCCTCACGCCGGGCCGCACAACAAGCGGCCGAGGAGCTCAAGCCCACGCTCCCTTTCGACATTTACCTTCAAGGCGAGGACTCCATCGGCGCGCTCGTGGATAAGTTCACGAAGAACGAGAACTCCTGTCTGTTCGGCACGCTCACTCTCTGGCAGGGTGTCGACGTCCCGGGCCCCGCGTGTTCCCTGGTGCTCATCGACCGTATCCCCTTCCCCCGCCCAGATAATCCCCTGATGCAAGCGCGCACCGAAGCCGCGAAAGCGGCTGGGCGCAACGGTTTTATGGAGGTTTCCGCTACGCACGCGGCGCTGCTTATGGCCCAGGGCGCGGGCCGCTTGCTGCGCTCCACTGCGGACCGCGGGGTCGTCGCAGTCCTCGATAGCCGCTTGGAAACCAAGCGCTATGGCTCCTACCTACGCGCCTCGATGCCGCAGATGTGGCCCACGAGCGACCCGCAGGTCGTACGCGGGGCGCTCAAGCGCCTGGTTGAGGCCCGCTAGGGATGACGCAGCGCGCACACCGTGGCTGAGTCTGGAGCGACCTCGGTGAAACCGGCGTCATGCACCACCACCGCTCCCGGACGCGCACAAGCCACGGCAAATTCCTCATGGGGGATTTCGCGCACGGACAGCACAAAGTCCTGTGCTGCCCAGTCCTCCACTTCCTCGGAGCTCATCGCCGCGGCCGGCAGCATTGAGCCGTGCCCTACTTGTGCTGCGGCCTTTCCCGCACTCATGGCGAGGGAGGCGTCGACGTAGATCACGGGGGCGTCGCCAAGCGCGGGCCCGGGCTCATCCTGGGGCAAATCGGTGTGACCGATCTGCAGCTTCGCCACGAGTGGGTGCACGTCCTGCACCGCCGAGGGGAGGAAGACGCGCGCGCGATCATCCACGGTGACGCCCGGCAGGGACTGCACATCACGCCAGGCCTTGTTGCGTGCGCGGCGCGCCACCTTGCGGATGCGGTGCCCGTACCACTGCCCTAGGGCCTCGGCGAAGGCCCCATCCTGGCCAGCCCTATCATCGAGGCAGAGCTTGACGACGCCTTTAGCTGCCGCCTCGAGCACTTCGGTGCGCGCGGGTGGATCCTGCTTGGGCAGGTTAAGCGCGATCTGCATCGCCTGAATGGTCTCGGGTTTGTTCGGGTCCTCAGGGTCATCGCGCCAACTGCGCTCGCTACACGCAGCCGCAAGACGGCGATGGGCCTCGCGGAGATTACTCACTGGCAACTTCTTCCATCGGGATACCGAGGATCTGCAGGATCTCATCCATGTACGGGTGGTTGACGGAGGTATCCGCAACCTGGCGCAGCGCTGGCTTGGCGTTGAAGGCGATGCCCAAGCCGGCGGCGGAAATCATGTCGATATCGTTAGCGCCGTCGCCGACGGCAACGGTCTGCAGCATGCTCAGACCCGAATCCGCAGCGAATTCGCGCAGGAACTTCTCCTTGGCCTTGCGGTCCACCACGTCACCGATGACGCGGCCGGTGAGCTTACCGTCCACGATTTCGAGGGTGTTGGCGCGCACATAGTCGAGGTCGAGTTCCCGTGCCAGATCCTCGAGGACTTGGATAAAGCCACCAGAGACTACCGCAACGCGGTATCCCATGCGCTTGAGGGTGCGGATGGTGGTCCGCACGCCCGGGGTCAGGCAAATATCGGCGGCGGTTTCTGCGATGACGGACTCCGGCAAACCTTCCAGGGTGGCGACGCGCTCGCGTAGGGATTGCTCGAAGTCCAGCTCGCCGCGCATCGCGCGCTCCGTCACTGCGGCAACCTCGGCTTCCTTGCCGGCGTGGGCGGCCAGCATTTCGATGACCTCGCCGGTGATAAGGGTGGAATCGCAGTCAAAGCAGATAAGCCGCTTCGAACGGCGCTGCAGGCCGGAGCGCTCGATGGCGATGTCGACACCTTGCTCGGTAGCTAGGCGGGCCAGCATGGCGCGCACAGGATCGGCAGCACCATCGATCGTGATATACAGCTCCAAGCCATTGAGCGGATAAGTGGAGAGCCCGCGGATACGGTCGATGTTGACGTTGAGGTTAGCCAGTTCCTTAGCAATGGCGGACATCTGGCTGGCGTTGAGCTGGCGTCCCAGAACCACGACGACGTGCGTCGAGCGCGGGCGTGAGGTTGACTCTTCTTCTCGCAGATCCACGTTGATGGACTGCGCGTAGATGCTCAGCGTATTTCGCAATCCCTGCTCCAAAGCCTCGAGGCGCGAGGAACGAACCCGGATGTAGGCGGACAGCGAAATCCGACCGGAGAAGATAGCTTGCTCGGCGTCGACGAGCTCCACATCATGAGAGCCCAGTACGCGGAAGAAGGCCGCCGACACGCCTGGCTTATCGGGGCCGGAGGCGGTAACAACGGCGAAGACTTGTTCACTTTGATTATCCACGGGGCTTATTATCTCACACCACGTTCGTGACCTTTTCACCTACGGCAAACGCCGCCTCCCCATCGCAGTGATGGGGAGGCGGCGTTTTCAGGAGTACTCAGCTAGTGAGTGCTTAGTGGCCGACGTGTGCTTCCTCGCGAATGCGCTTAACCATGTGCGGGTAGTGCAGCTCGAAGGCCGGGCGCTCGGAACGAATGCGCGGCAGCGACACGAAGTTGTGGCGCGGCGGCGGGCAGGAGGTGGCCCACTCGAGGGAGTTGCCATAGCCCCACGGATCGTCCACGGTGACGATCTCACCGTAGCGCCAGGACTTGAAGACGTTCCAAATCAGCGGGATAACCGAGGCGCCGAGGACGAAGGAGAAGATGGTGGAAATCTGGTTGAAGACCGTGAAGCCATCAGACTCCAGGTAGTCGGCGTAACGACGCGGCATACCCATGTTGCCCACCCAGTGCTGAACCAGGAAGGTGCCGTGGAAGCCGATGAAGGTCAGCCAGAAGTGAATCTTGCCCAGGCGCTCATCGAGCATGCGGCCGGTCATCTTCGGGAACCAGAAGTACAGGCCAGCGAAGGCGGAGAACACCACGGTGCCGAAGAGGGTGTAGTGGAAGTGAGCAATCAAGAAGTAGGACTCAGCAAGGTGGAAGTCCAGTGCCGGGGAGGCCAGCATAATACCGGTCATGCCGCCGAAGAGGAAGGTTGCCAGGAAGCCCATGGCGAAGATCATCGGGGTATCCCAGGTGATGTGGCCCTTCCACATGGTGCCGACCCAGTTGAAGAACTTCACGCCGGTCGGAACCGCAATGAGGAAGGTCATGAAGGAGAAGAACGGCAGCAGAATAGCACCGGTCACGAACATGTGGTGAGCCCACACGGCCATGGACAGCGCACCGATTGCCAGCAGGGCGAAGACCAGACCGATGTAGCCGAAGACCGGCTTGCGAGCGAAGACCGGGACAACCTCAGAGATGATGCCGAAGAACGGGAGTGCCAGGACGTAGACCTCCGGGTGGCCGAAGAACCAGAAGAGGTGCTGCCACAGGATGCCGCCGCCGTTGGCGGAGTCGAAGATGTGGCCGCCCAGCTTGCGGTCATAAAGAACACCCAGCGCCGCAGCGGTCAGCAGCGGGAAGATCATCAGAACGATGACAGATGCGGTAAACACTGCCCAGGTGAAGACCGGCAGACGGAACATGGTCATGCCCGGTGCACGCAGGGTGAGGACCGTGGTGATCATGTTGATGGCGGAAGCAATGGTACCGACACCGGTAGCGCCCACGCCGACGATCCACATGTCGGCGCCGATACCCGGGGTGTGAACCGAGTCAGACAGCGGGACGTACATGGTCCAGCCGAAGTCAGCAGCGCCGCCCGGGGTCAAGAAGCCCGCGAGCATCACGACGCCGCCGGTCAGGGTAATCCAGAAACCGAAAGCGTTCAGACGCGGGAAGGCCACATCCGGTGCGCCAATCTGCAGGGGCAGAACATAGTTACCGAATGCCCACACCACTGGTGTTGCAAACAGCAGCAGCATGACGGTGCCGTGCATGGTGAAGAGCTGGTTGAACTGCTCGTTGGACAGGAACTGCAATCCTGGGGTGAAAAGCTCAGCGCGAAGCAGCAGAGCCATGAAGCCACCGAGGAAGAAGAAGCTGAAGGCCATGATCATGTACATGATGCCCAGCTGCTTGTGGTCGGTGGTGGTTAGCAACATCCACGCCTTGGAACCGGTCTTTGCGTTACCAGTCGGCTCCGGACGTGTAGGCGCGACGTAATCGTCGAGCCGTGGCGCCACAGCGGTCATAAAATCCTCCTGAAGAACAAGCGTCTAACCACATCGGTATCACGCGTTTTATCGCGCCACACGCCCAGTGATTAAACACCTAGGTTTACTCGCCTTATATTAGGGCACCTCAGGGCCAAATTTCCAGCGCTCTGATATTCCCCATAGCCCTTGTTAGCCCCGTTTTATCCGGATAACCCCTTGTACGTGGCAGACCTGCCACGCCATGCCCCACCAGGCGGTGATCTAGAACACAGATGGTCGGGTGTGTCGGCCCCTAAAACCCGAAAACGCACCCCCTGAAAGAATCAAACTTTCGGTTGATCGTTCTAGGAGGTGCGGCGTGGCAGTGGATGCTACTTAGAAGTCCCAGTCCTCGTCGGTGGTTTCCTCCGCCTTGCCAATCACGTAGGAGGAACCGGAGCCAGAGAAAAAGTCATGGTTCTCATCCGCGTTCGGAGACAAGGAGGACAGGATGGCCGGGGACACGCGGGTTTCATCAGCCGGGAAAAGCCCCTCGAAGCCTAGGTTATTGAGCGCCTTGTTGGCGTTGTAGCGAAGGAAGCGCTTTACATCCTCGGTCCAGCCCAACTCATCGTAGAGATCCTCGGTGTAATCGATCTCGTTCTCGTAGAGTTCATAGAGCAGGTCGAAGGCGTAGCCCTTCATCTCTTCCTGCTCCGACTCCGAGAGCTTCTTGTAGCCCTGCTGGAACTTGTAGCCGATGTAATAGCCGTGGACGGCCTCATCGCGGATGATGAGGCGGATGATATCGGCCGTGTTCGTCAGCTTTGCGCGCGACGAGAAGTACATCGGCAGGAAGAAGCCTGAGTAGAAGAGGAAGGATTCCAGCAAGGTGGACGCAACCTTCTTCTTCAGCGGGTCATCGCCCTGATAGTAGGACATAACGATTTTTGCCTTGCGCTGGAGGTTTTCATTCTCCTCGGACCAGCGGAAGGCGTCGTTGATCATAGGAGTCGACGCCAACGTCATGAAGATATTGGAGTAGGACTTCGCGTGAACGGACTCCATGAAGGCGATGTTGGTATAGACCGCCTCTTCGTGGAGAGTGGTGGCGTCGGGAAGCAGCGATACCGCACCGACGGTGCCCTGGATGGTATCGAGCAGAGTGAGACCAGCGAAGACACGCATGGTGGTCTCCTGCTCCTTCTCAGTCAGAGTTTTCCAGCTCTGGATATCGTTAGACACCGGCACCTTTTCCGGAAGCCAGAAGTTACCGGTGAGGCGATCCCACACCTCGAGATCCTTCTCATCTGGAATCGTGTTCCAGTTAATCGCCTTCACCGGAGCCTCGTGGCTAGCGATGTAATCGTCGTACTCGTGAGACACGCACGTCACCTCGTCTTACTAGTTATTGTGAGTCTGGTGCCATGGTACCCGGTAAAACTAGGGGCCAAAATTCCTGCGTGTTTTATACTTAAGCCCTGTTCACACGCCCCCGAATGTCGATGGAGGTACCGGCTCCCCGTGACTGAGCCCTCCGCTCCCCTACTCAGCACCGTTCTAGACACCATGGGCGCCGACATCGTCAGCGGCACCCTTGCCGCCGGTGAGCGTTTTACACTCACCGATCTCTGCGCGCGTTTCGGAGTTTCCCGAACCGTAGCCCGCGAGGCAATGCGCGCACTAGAGCACTTAGGCATGGTCTCTTCTTCACGCCGCGTAGGTATCACGGTGCTCCCCATCAGCGAGTGGGCGGTCTATGATCCCGCCATCATTTCGTGGCGCCTGAGCTCAGAGAAATCCCGCGACAGGCAGCGCTCCTCACTCAACGAACTGCGCCTTGCCATCGAGCCCGTCGCCGCCGGCCTCGCTGCGCTGCATGCGTCCCAAGAAGACAAGGAAGAGATCTTAGAGCTGGCCCAACGCCTCCAAGACACGCCAACGCGGCGCGTCGGTGAGCACCTCGCTACCGACCTGCGTTTTCATGCCATGGTTCTCCATGCCTCGGGCAATGAGATGTTTTCAGCTCTCAGCCCCTATCTGCTGTCCATGGTGCGCGGGCGTTCCCTCTTTGGCTCCCGCAAACGCAACCCCACGGCCGGCACCGAACAGCGCCACCTGGACCTAGCGGAAGCAATCCACCGCGGCGACTCCCCCGAGGCAGAAAAAATCGCACGCGCCATCCTAATTGAGGCGCGTGCGAACAAGGACTAACAAGAACTAGAGCATGCAGGAAACGCAGCCCTCAACCTCGGTTCCCTCCAGAGCCATCTGGCGCAGGCGGATGTAGTAGAGGGTCTTAATACCCTTTCGCCATGCGTAGATCTGGGCGCGGTTGATATCGCGGGTAGTGGCGGTGTCCTTGAAGAACAGCGTCAGCGACAGACCTTGGTCAACGTACTTCGTGGCCTCGGCGTAGGTGTCGATGATCTTCTCGTAGCCGATCTCATAGGAGTCCTTGAAGTACTCCAGGTTGTCGTTGTCCATGTGCGGCGCCGGATAGTAGACGCGGCCAATCTTGCCTTCCTTGCGGATTTCAATCTTGGAGGCGATCGGGTGAATCGAGGACGTCGAGTTGTTGATGTACGAAATCGATCCGGTCGGCGGCACTGCCTGCAGGTTGCGGTTGTAGATGCCGTGCTTGGCGACGTCCGCCTTCAGCGCAGCCCACTCCTCCGCCGACGGGGTGTGAATCGAGGACTTAGCGAAGAGCTCCTTGACCTTTTCCGTGCGCGGAGCAAAGTCAGCCGGATCATAACGGTCGAAGAACTCACCGCTGGCATAGTCAGACTCGGGGAACTCGGTGAAGTACTCGCCACGCTCGCGGGCCAGCTTGTTGGACGCACGCAACGCGGCGTACATGATGGCGGCGAAGTAAGCGTTGGTGAAGTCCAAGCCTTCATCGGAGCCGTACTCAATGTGCTCGCGGCCAAGGTAACCGTGCAGGTTCATCTGCCCCAGGCCAATCGCGTGGGAATCATCGTTGCCCTTGCGCACGGAGGGAACGGAGTCGATAGAGGTCTTGTCCGACACAGCCGTCAAGCCACGGATAGCGGTTTCCACTGTCAAGGCGAAGTCCGGGGAATCCATGGTAGCCGCGATATTGAGGGAGCCAAGGTTGCAGGAAATATCGCTACCCAGGGTCTTGTAGGTGAGGTCGTCGTTGAGCTCTGACGGGGCGTTCACCTGCAGAATCTCGGAGCACAGGTTCGACATGTTGATGCGCCCAGTCTTGACCGGGTTGGCGCGGTTCACGGTGTCCTCGAACATGATGTAGGGGTAACCGGACTCGAACTGCAGCTCCGCGACGGTCTGGAAGAAGTGGCGAGCGTTGATCTTCTTCTTGCGGATACGCGGATCCTCGACCATCTCTTCGTAGTGCTCGGTGATGGAAATATCGCCGAAGGCCTTGCCGTAGACGCGCTCGACATCGTACGGGCTGAACAGGTACATGTCATCGTTACGCTTTGCCAGCTCGAAGGTGATGTCGGGGATCACGATGCCAAGCGAAAGGGTCTTGATACGGATCTTCTCGTCCGCATTCTCACGCTTGGTGTCAAGGAAGCTCATAATGTCCGGGTGGTGCGCGTTGAGGTACACCGCACCAGCGCCCTGGCGAGCGCCCAGCTGGTTGGCATAGGAGAAGGAATCCTCCAACAGCTTCATCACGGGGATGACGCCGGAAGACTGGTTCTCAATATGCTTGATGGGCGCACCGGATTCACGGATGTTGGACAGCAACAGGGCCACGCCGCCGCCGCGCTTGGACAGCTGCAGAGCGGAGTTAATAGAGCGCCCAATCGACTCCATGTTGTCCTCGATGCGCAACAGGAAGCAGGACACCAGCTCGCCACGCTGAGCCTTGCCGGCGTTAAGGAAGGTCGGGGTAGCCGGCTGGAAGCGACCGGTCATGATTTCATCCACGAGGTGTTCAGCCACCTCCGTGTCACCATCCGCCAAGAAGAGTGCGGTCATGGACACACGGTCTTCGAAGCGCTCGAGGTAGCGGCGGCCGTCGAAGGTCTTCAGGGTGTACGACGTGTAGTACTTGTAGGCGCCAAGGAAGGTCTTAAAACGGAACTTAAAGGCATAGGCGCGCTTGAACAGGGACTTGATGAAATCGAAGTCGTACTGCTCGATCAGCTCCGGCTCGTAGTACTTGTTTTCCACCAGGTAGCGCATCTTCTCTTCCAAGTCGTGGAAGTAGACAGTGTTCTGGTTGACGTGCTGGAGGAAGAATTGGTTCGCGGCCTCGCGGTCCTTGTCGAACTGAATCTTGCCGTTCTCGTCATACAAGTTCAGCAGCGCGTTAAGTGCATGATAATCCAGTTGCTCGGCCGGCTTCACAGGTTCGGCGACGGTCTTACCCAGTTGCGTGGTCACGACGTTCACGGGCCTTTCTTTGCTATGGCGAAATGGAGAGACGAAATAGTACGGATGAGGCTTTAGGCAGCCAAACCTAAAGCGGCCGCGTTGGCCAGGAGGCCTTCACGGCAAATTGTGACATCTTCCTCGGTTCCGAGAAGCTCGAAGCGATACACATAAGGAACCTTACACTTGGCGGCGATAACGTCACCCGCCTTGCCAAAGTCACTGCCGAAGTTGCTGTTTCCTCCGGCTACAACGGCGCGAATGAAGCTGCGGTTGTGTTCATCATTCAGGAAACGAATGACTTGTTTGGGTACAGGCCGCGTGTTCTGCCCGCTTACCGACGCCCCTCCCCCGTATGTCGGGCACACCAAGACATAAGGTTCATTCACGGTGAGGGGCTCGTCATTAAGGCGCAGCGGGATGCGGGCGCTGGGAAGGCCGAGCTTCTCGACGAAGCGGTGGGTGTTTTCCGTAGCGGAAGAGAAATACACGACCAACATGGCGTTAACCTAGGCGCTCGCCACCATCGCAGTGAGGGCCTTGATGCGATCCGGGCGGAAGCCGGACCAGTGCTCGCCGTGCGCTTCCACGACCGGCGCTTGGACGTATCCGAGGGCCATGACGTAGTCGCGGGCATCATCATCGAGGGAGATATCCACCAACTCGTACTCGAGACCAGCACGGTCGAGAGCCTTCTTGGTGGCGTTGCACTGGACGCAAGCGGGCTTAGTGTAGACAGTGATGCTCATGTGACGTTCCTTTGGCTTCCTTCGGCGCTACACGCGGAGTGACTGTTGAATTCGATACTGGCAGAGCGTTCAACGGCTCTGCCTACAGGCTCTGAACAGCGATATCGGACCGCCGTTCAAGCAACATCAACGACACTATACTTTGTGCCCGCACCCCGCAACTAGCACTACATGTAGTAGTTACATGCCTGGTATTCCCAGGATGCAACTTGGCCCGACCCCACATGTTGACACCCCATCACTCCGCCCGTCCCCACGGCGGTAACTACACCGTTGATATTCCCTGCACGTTTACCGAAGATTCACTTAGTTTGTGACAAAGTCCACAAAAGGGCACGGCTCTAGGCCACGCCCTCGATACCGGCCCCTTTATTGCCAATGAAATCTAATCAAGCATTGGCTCGACACAGGTTCCAGAATCAGCCCCTTGCCCCGCCTCGCGGGTCAGACCAAAGAGGACCTGGCTCATCGTCATGGGATCCCGCGGCAGGTCCGGATGCAGCGGCTCCGCTCCGCACAGCTCCCCTAGATCGATGTTGACCACGTCGGCACCGTCGACAGGTGTAAGCATGGAGGAAGAGTTCGGGGTCACCGTGACGTCGGCAGGCGAATAGATCGAGGTATAGAGCGGCCCCGGCGCCGTATCAGGCAGCGCGTTGAGGTTCTCCATGAACTCGGAGCCGACAACTTGCTGGATGCCTGCAGAGCTCGCCAAGAACCGAGCAAAGTGTGGCATCGCCGCAATCATCTTGGCCAGAACCTCGCCCATCCCGTTAAGGGTTGTGCCATGGAGGTTGCCACCAATGGCCACAGCGTGGGAAACGTGCTCAGCCGAACCGTACATCTGCGTGTAGGTCTTGATGTGCAGCCCACCCTGCGAGTGACCCACCAGATTAACCTTGTCGCTTCCGGTCACCTCGCGCACGTAATCAATCTGCCCTGCAATTTCGCGCGCAGACTCATCCAAGTCCGCAATCGCCTTGGCACGAGGATTCGCATTCTGCAGCGTCACGTCGTCCGCGCCGTAGTCAAAGGCCCACACGCACATCCCTTCCTCCTGCAGGACCGGGATCAGTTCGTTCCACGTCGAGGAATTGTCCGACGTGCCGTGGAGAAGCACCACCGGCTCACGCACCTCGCCGCTCGGCTCGCACGAGGGATCATTGATTCCCAGCGAGGGATCCACCAAGCTTTCAAACTCAAAGTCCACAGCATGAGCTACCGGAACAGTGAACCCAACTGCAGCAGCACACACCGCCGCCGCGAGACGCTTCTTCATTATTCTTCTTTCTTTCAACTATCTTTCGGACCCCTGCTAAAGTCCGCCCGATAATTATATTCATTAAATCGCATCTGTCCAGGCACGTGGGCATAAAAAATCCGCCCTCCCCACAAAGCGGGGAGGGCGGAGACGAGGAAACTCGTTTCTTAGCCCTGGCGAGCCTTGAAGCGCGGATCCTTCTTGTTGATCACGAAGACCTTACCGTGGCGGCGAATAACCTGGGCGCCCGGCTTCTTCTTCAGCGACCGAAGCGACTTGCGAACCTTCATCGGGCGCTCCTTTCGTTATGCGCAATCTTGATGCGATTGATTAGTTCAAAGCATAGCTGGGAAGACACCCAGCAATGACACGAGGAAAAATGTTACCCCACACGCGCGTCATTACCAAAACACTCAGCTTTCGGAGTAGCGGGAGCGCAGCTGCTCGGCAACATCCTCGAGGCTCTCCCCCGCCGTTTCCGGAACGAGTGCGCGGGTATATCCCACCGCGACGAGGCCTAAGACCGCGAAGATTCCAAAGGCCAGCGAGCCGCCGAGCCACTCGACCACCGGCAAGAAGAACTGCGCCACCGCCCAGTTACTCACCCACAGTGCCAGCCCAGCAATTCCCATGCCCACGCCGCGGACCTCTGGCGGCACGATTTCTGACATGAGCAACCACGTGGCCGGGGAGACTGCCGCCTGCTGAAAGGCAATGAACGCCGCCATGCACGCCAACGACAGCATGGCCAGCGGAATGGAGTCATGGGCGAAGTGATAGGCCACCGCGAGGACCACGAGTGAGACCACGTTGCCGCCTAGGCCCGCCAACAGCAGCCGGCGGCGTCCCAGCCGGTCAATCACGCGCATGCCCACGAGGCACGCTACGACGGATACCGCACCGATCACCATCGACGTATATACCGAGTTAGTAGTGGAGATACCCACCTGGTTCATCATCGTGGGCGCGAAGTACACAATGGCGTTCACACCCGTAATCTGCTGAGTCACCCCCATGAGCATGGCAAGCGCGATGGCCCAGCGCATCCAACGGTGGCGTCGCAAAGCTCGCCATTCACCCGTGCTCGGACGTGGACTAAGCTCCAACTCCGCTCCCTGCGCGCCGACCCGAGCGCTGACCGCGGCAGCTTCACGCGGTCGCCCTTGTGCCGCGAGCCATGCCGGGGTATCGGGCAGGAAGACCATGCCGAGCGCCAGCGCCGCGCCCGGGACCGCGGCCAGCCCCAGCATCCAATGCCAGCTGCCGCTTTCAGCCAATAGCGAGTTCACGCCATACGCCAGCAGCTGCCCCACGACGATCATGAGCGTATTGAGGGAGACCATCCGGCCCCGCACAGCCGCCGGGGTGATTTCAGAGATATACATCGGGGAGACGATCGACACCGCACCCACTGCCACGCCGAGGAATGCGCGGGCGGCAGCGAGTTCAGCGGCCGAGCTTGAAAGCGCGCACCACACGGAACCAGCCACAAAGATGAGCCCACCGGCGATGAGAGTGCGACGCCGCCCGATCATGCTCGCCACACGCCCAGCGACCAGCGCGCCGGCTGCCGCGCCAACCAAAAGCATCGAGGTCACCAGCCCCTCCTCGTGGGCGGACATGCCAAATTCCGGCCCAACGAAGAGGAGGGCGCCGGACATCACTCCGGTGTCATATCCAAAGAGCAGGCCACCCAGGGCGGCGACGCCTGCGACCATCATGACGTACGTATCTTTGTTCACGGGTTCCTATTGTCGCAGGCGGCTACCATTGGCGTCATGTCACATGAATCCATAGACCTCCAGCACGACATCATCGGGGCCCTCGGCGTAAAACCCAGTATCGATCCGGCAGAAGAGGTTGAGCGCCGCGTCGCCTTTTTGGTGGACTACCTACGCACAACCGGCGCGAAGGGCTTTGTCCTGGGCATCTCTGGCGGCCAGGACTCCACCCTGGCTGGGCGCTTGGCACAGCTGGCGGTGGCCCGCGTCGATGGCGCGGACTTCTGGGCCGTGCGCCTTCCCCACGGCGTACAGGCCGACGAGGATGACGCACAGATCGCCCTCGACTTTATCGAGCCCGACCACTGCCTCACCGTCAACATCGCCGAGGCCACCGCGGCTCTCGACGGCGCCGTGGCCAACGCCCTACACCAGGACTCCCTGGGGGACTTCAATCGAGGCAACCTCAAGGCCCGCCTGCGCATGGCCGCGCAGTACGCGCTGGCCGGCGAAGTCGGCGCGCTGGTCATCGGTACAGACCACGCCGCCGAAAACGTCACCGCCTTCTTTACCAAGTGGGGCGACGGCGCTGCCGACGTCCTGCCCCTCGCCGGGCTTAACAAGCGCCAGGGTGCTCAGCTTCTGAAGCATCTCGGCGCACCAGAATCTACGTGGAAGAAGGTTCCCACCGCAGATCTAGAGGATGACCGCCCCCTACTCTCTGACGAAGAAGCGCTCGGCGTCACCTACTCCCACATCGATGACTACCTCGAGGGCAAGGACGTGCCTGCCGCCGCCCAATCGCGCATCGAGACCTTGTGGCGCCGCGGCGCCCACAAGCGCACCATGCCGCCTGGGCCGCAATAATCTTCTGCCGGTTGCAGGGCGCTCTTAAGCAATGGAATCGCGCTAACGCAACGCGTCGAGCGTGGCCTCCGCTGCTTGTTCGAGCGGGCCGTAATACGCGGGCCCATGTGTTAAGGAATGCACCGCCAGCGGGTGCAGCTGATGCATGGGCACCCACTTCTCGTATTCCTTGGGCGCCCCGTACCCGCGGAGGATTTCCTCGTAGAACGGCGTGCCAAACAGTTCGAGCATGGCGAGGTCCGTCCACGGGTGACCGCCGTGTGCAGCTGGGTCGATCATCACGGCCGAAGCGTCAGTAAACAGTACGTTGCCTGCCCACAGGTCACCGTGAATGCGAGCCGGTTTCACGTCCCAGTCAGTGGCTTTTATGGCCTCACATGCTTGTCGGACAATCCCCTGCAATCCCTGAGGCAGTCCATCCACGAAAGGCAGCACTCGCTGCTCAGCGTAGAACTCGCCCCAGGATTCGCATGGTTCGCAGGGTTGCTCCACGCGTCCAATGAAGTTCGCGCCCTCCCAGCCCGCCGGTGGCGCGCCGAAGGCGGGCGCTCCCGCTTCATGGACCGTGCGCAGCGCAGCGCCAAAGGCGCGGGCAGCAGGAGCGCTCGGCCGCGCCTGCTCCACCCGCCGCGTGCTAAGAGAAGTAGAGGTGACTTCGGTGACGTCCACGACGACGGCGGCAAGCGCCTGCGCAAGCCATCTCAACCCAGCAGCCTCGGCGCCAGCTTGATCAGGACGGGACACGGTCTTGGTGAATACATCCATGGCCCCAGCATAGGAAAAGGCCGCCCCCATTCAAGGAGACGGCCGAAAGTGGAGCTAACGGGATTCGAACCCGTGACCCCCACACTGCCAGTGTGGTGCGCTACCAACTGCGCCATAGCCCCAGAGCTGTATTGAATTATGAAGTGGAGCTAACGGGATTCGAACCCGTGACCCCCACACTGCCAGTGTGGTGCGCTACCAACTGCGCCATAGCCCCTTATACGAGGTGCAACCTTTGTGATTGCAACTCGTATCAATATATCGCCTCCGTTTTCACTCACCAAATCGCGAGTTTAGGTGCGGTATTTGCACGCCCCTACTTAGCGGCGACGAGGTCGACCCACTCCATGATGGAGGTCTTGTCATCCTCCGGAATGTCCTTGCCGTCCTTGATGATGCGCGGCGAGGACACGCTGCCGGTGTCGGCTTCCAGCTTCTCGTAGTTCGCGGTTACTAGGGCGTTGCCCTTGCCCACCGGTGCATCCTCGATGGCTTTGACGGTGTCCTTATCCGCGCCCAAGGACTTAGCGGCCTGCGCGAAGTCCTTCATCTCCCACTTGTTGTACACCTTGGACTGCTCATCCATGAGGTACTTACGCAGGTTCCAGTAGAGCTGTACGTCACCGGACTTGGCCACCTGCTCCATCGCAGCCGCGGCCTTGGAGGAGTGTCCCTCGTTGGACTTGATGCTCTCGATGCCATTCGGGCTGCCATCCAGGAAGTTGAGGGTGCGCACCTTAACGATGAGCTTGCCCTGTTCAATCTTTTCCTTCATCTGATCATCGGTCTGCTTGGCCAGATCAGAGCAGTGAGGGCAAGAGTAGTCCTCGTACAGCTCGACCTCCGGCGCATCCTTGGCGTCGGTAGCCTTGAGGGTCACGGCGTTATCAGCAAAGGACATCTCCATATTGACGTCCTGCTTGGTGTAGCCTTCCAAGCCCTCAACGCTGGCACCACGGTTTTGGTAGAAGATAAAGCCGAGCACGACGGCAATAATCACCAGCAGAACACCGATGCCCCACAGGAATCCGCTGTTGTTATTGGCGGTGGGGTCTTTAACTGTACTCATTGAGAAACCTTGTCTTGTATGACGTAAATGGAACGAACCGAAATCCTACACACCGCTGTTAAGGGTGCAATGCAAACTTGGTGAAGGGACGCTTGATTGTCCACACCATTAACACAGAATAGAAGACATCACGCAGCAGTGTCATCATGTAGTTCATCACCTGCGCGTCTTCATCAGGGCTAACGGAGAAACAACCGCAGTCAATCCCGAGCCCTCGCATCCACGCTTGCGCAATGCCAATCATGAATAGAACGAGGACAATCTGTCCCACCCATGCCGATTGGCGCAGGAACAGCCCCAGCAGCAGCAACAGGCCGCCGCACACTTCCAACGGGCCAATCAGGTAGGACAAATACTGAGACCACTCTGGTGTAAAGATCTCATAGGCCTTGATGCTTTGCGATACCGCGAGCTGATCCGACAGCTTCGACGCTCCCGCTTTGATCCACACATAGGCCATATAAAAGCGCGCGAATGCACTAATGACGTCAAGCACAAGGGCGGCGCTGATTTTGTCTTTGATCACGAGCACAGCCTAACAAGTTAAGGGTGGAGAGCGTAACGGCGATACGGGCGCCAGATTGTCCAAAGGGTGAGGACCAAGAAGGTTGCATCACGCAGCAGCGTCAGCGCGTAGTTCATGCCTTGGCTCACGTCGGCGGGGTCATAGCCGAAACAACCGCAATCGATCACCAGCCCACGCGCCCATGCCTGGGAGATTCCCACCATGAAGAGGACTAAGACCACCGCCGCGACTGCCGACGCCTCCCTCAAGAACAACCCCAGCAGCAACAGCACCCCACCCATGAGTTCCAAGGGTCCGATGAGGTAGGCCAAGTATCCGGACCATTCCGGGGTGAAGATGCCGTAGGCCTCGATGGCCTGGGTCATCTCCATCCTGGCGTCCAGCTTCTGAATACCGGCGATAATCCACACGGCAGCCATTCCAAAACGCACCAGCGCGCTCATCAGATCGGCGGCCGACATGGATTTTGCGGATGTCATAATTCATTAGCCTAGTCTCGGACCTGGCTTCGGACCCAGACTTCAGCCCTGGCCTTCAGACCTAGCCTTCGAGAACCTGCGACACCAACGCCTGCGCCTCTTCCTGCACCTGCTTAAGGTGTTCTTCGCCACGGAAGCTCTCGGCATAGATCTTGTACTTGTCCTCCGTGCCGGAAGGGCGGGCAGCGAACCACGCGTTCTCCGTCGCCACCTTCAGGCCGCCAATCGCTGCGCCGTTGCCGGGGGCCTCGGTGAGTTTGGCCACGATCTTCTCCCCAGCCAGCTCAGTCGCCGTCACCTGCTCCGGGGAAAGCTTCTTCAGGATGGCCTTCTGCTCGCGGGTAGCTGGGGCGTCGGTCCGCGCATAAGCTGGCGCACCGTATTCTTCGGCCAGCTCCGCATAGCGTTGAGACGGGGTCTTGCCCGTGACCGCCAAGATCTCGGCAGCCAAGAGATCCATGATGATGCCATCCTTATCGGTGGACCACACGGTCCCATCGAAGCGCAGGAAGGAAGCACCAGCAGATTCCTCACCGCCGAAGCCCAGGGTGCCGCCGACAAGCCCCGGCACAAACCACTTGAAGCCCACCGGAACCTCCACGAGCTCACGGCCCAGGCTGGCCACGACGCGATCGATCATGGAGGAAGACACCAAGGTCTTGCCCACCCCGGCCTCACCCCACTCGGGACGGTGGCTAAACAGGTACTCAATGGCCACCGCTAGGTAGTGGTTCGGATTCATCAGACCCGCATCCGGGGTGACGATGCCGTGGCGATCAGAATCCGCGTCGTTGCCCGTGGCCAAGTCGTACTTGGAGCGGTTCTGAACCAACGAAGCCATGGCGTCCGGGGAGGAGCAGTCCATGCGGATCTTGCCGTCAGTATCCAGAGTCATGAAGCGGAAGGTGCCGTCTACCTCTGGGTTCACCACCGTCATGTTGAGCCCGTAGTGCTCGGCGATGGCCGCCCAGTAGTCCACCGAGGCGCCGCCCATCGGGTCCGCGCCGATGCGCACACCGGCCTCTTTAATGGCCGCCATGTCCACAACGTTGGCTAGGTCAGCCACGTAGGAGTCGAGGTAGTTGTGCTTCACGCAGCGCTCATCGAGCACGCCGTCAACCGCCACGCGCTTGACGCCCTCCAACCCGGCGCGCAGATAGTCGTTGGCCTTGGCTGCAATCCAGTCGGTGGCATCCGTGTCTGCTGGGCCGCCCGTCGGCGGGTTGTACTTGAAGCCGCCATCGCGCGGCGGATTGTGGGAGGGAGTGATCACGATGCCATCGGTGCCCGGGTTGGTCAGGATGGCGTGGGAGACGGCCGGGGTCGGGGTGTAGCGGCCGCGGTCATCCACGCGAACCTCCAACCCATTAGCAAGGAGAACCTCAAGGGCGGAGACCATGGCGGGCTCGGACAAAGCGTGGGTATCGCGGCCGATGAAAATGGCGCCCGTGGTCCCCTGCTCAGCGCGGTAGTCCACGATGGCCTGGGTAATCGCCAAGATGTGAGCCTCGTTGAAGGCGGTGTCCAAGGCGGAGCCGCGGTGCCCTGAGGTGCCGAAGGCGACCTGCTGGTCGGGGTTATCTGCATCGGGGGTGCGGGTGTAATACGCGGTGACTAGTTCTGCGATATCGATGAGATCGGAAGGCTGGGCTAGCTGGCCGGCGCGCTCGTGTGCCATGGTGGGTTCCTCCTTGGAGACGTGGATACACCCTAAGCTTGCCTGCTTCACGCTGGTTTCGCATCCCAATTAGGATGGTGCCTATGCCACAGATCCTTCTTGTGGGCTGCGGGACCGCGCTCGGGGCGCTGACTCGTTTCGGCCTTACTTCACTTCTCGGGGGTGGCGCGCTGCCGCTGCTACTCATCAACGTTCTTGGCAGTGCTGTCATGGGCTATGCCAAGCCACCAGCGTTCTGGGGCACGGGTTTCTTAGGCGGCTTCACTAGCTTTGCCGCTTTCGCCTTCCTCACCTCCGGCTTCGGCCCAGCGCAGGCGGGGGCGTACGTCGTTGCGACAGTCGCCGGTTGTACTGCCGCTTATCTCATGGGTGACCGTCTCCAGGATCGGGGCCGCGCATGATCCTCTCCATCTTGGCGGTCCTCGCCGGCGGCTTTGTTGGCGGCTGCGGGCGCTACTTGCTCACCCGTGTGCTCCCCTCCCCCACGTGTACCTTTGCCGCCAACCTCGTCGGCGCGGCGGTGGCCGGTGTGGCCTATGGCTATGCCACGCATGCACACGCCCCCGAGTATTTCCTACCCCTGCTGGCGGCCGGACTCGCCGGCGGGCTATCCACGTGGTCCACGATGGCCAAGGAACTCGGTGAAATGATAAAGGCCAAGCGTTGGTGGCGCTTGGCACGTTATCTCTTCTGGACCATCGGCCTAGGAATCATCGTGGCCTGGCGCGGGGCGTGGGTCGGCTCGCTGCTGGCCTAACCCGCCTCCCACGCCCCTTGTGCAGCCACAGGCTGTGTTAGTCGGCGATAGCGTCCAACGGCGGGGTCTTCGCCGCGCGCTGCGCCGGCCACAGGGCCGCCAGCACACCGACGATTCCCGAGCCCACGAACATGACCGCGAGCATCATCCACGGCACCGTCGCGGAATCGAGGCCTTCGTCGGAAAGCACGGAGATGAAGGACCACCCCATCCCCAATCCCATGAGGATGCCCATGAGCGCGCCGAAGAGGGCGATCTGTACCGATTCCACCGTGATCATTGTGCGAATCTGGCGGCGTTGAGTACCCACCGCGCGCAGCATACCGATCTCTTGACGGCGTTCGATCACGCCGAGGGTGAGGGTATTGACAATGCCCAGGACAGCGATGACCACAGCCAAAGCCAGCAGCGCGTAGAGAATCGTGAGCATCTGGTCAATCATTCCGGCGGCCTCGCCGGCGTATTCCTCGCTGGTGCGCACCTGTACCACAACGAGGTCCCTGACGGACTTCTCCAGGTTGGCGCGCAGCTTCTCCTTGTCATAGCCTTCTTCCGCGTTCACGGAAACCACCGTGACGTCGAGGCTGCTGGGGTCGATGACCTCTTCTGCCGCGGATTGGGATACGGCCAGGCCCGGAAGCATCTGGAAAGGTTCATAGGTGCCGAGGAGTTTTACCTGCGCGGTACGCGAGGGATCGGGCCCCGCCAGCTCATAGCTCTGGCCGACCTCCCAACCTTGCTTCTCAGCCAGGGCAGAGTCGGCGATGAAGCCCGGTTCCTCACCCGTATTCAGGGCACCATCTACCAAGGTCAGGTTGAGCATGTCATCGGCGTTGCCATCGATGATCTGGCTGATCATCATTTCCGGGCCATAATTCATCGAAGCCTGACCATCCACCTGCAGGGGTGCTGTGCTCATCGCCACGAGCTGTCCGACGCCCTCGGTATCGCGGGCGCGCTGCACCGTCTCGTTCGGCGTCGGGAAGTTTCCAGACGTCGGCCCGGACAACAAGAAGTCCGCGCGGGCGTCCTGCTCGACGGCGTCGGCCACCGAGGTTTTCATCGTCGCACCCAACATGCCGATCGATGTCACCAGCGCCACGCCCAGCATGAGAGCGAACGCAGTCGCCGCGGTACGGCGCGGATTGCGCGCCGAGTTCGTCGATGCCAGCTTGCCGACCGCGCCAAAGGGCGCGCCAACCACGCGGCCGATCGCCGGAACGATAGGCAAGGAGATGGCCGGTCCCGCAAGGAAGAAGCCGAGGATGAGGTTGAGCGAGCCGAGGCCCACGAGTGTGGCGCGGATGCCCGTGGAGGCGTCGACAAGCACGCCCACGAGCGCAAAAATAATGCCGACGACGAGCAGCAGCCCGCCCAGCACGCTGCGCACCAGCAGCGAAGCGCCCGCCGCGGACTCGGTGGTGCGCATGGCTTCCACGGGCTTGACCGCGCCTGCCCGGCGCGCCGGTGCCCACGCGGAAACGATGGTGACCAATGCGCCCAGAATCAACGGCACAAGCACAGCGCTCAAGCTCAGGCCCAGGCCGCCGCCCATGGGCATGCCCTTGGCTTCGAAGACGGCCTTAATGATCGCCACCAGGCCCATGCCCGCTGCCACGCCCACGGCAGAGCCCACGAGGCCCACGATGAAGGCCTCCGTCACCACCGAGCGCGTAATCTGGCCGCGGGATGCACCGAGTGCGCGCAGCAGCGCGAACTCCTTGGTGCGCTGAGCCACGATCATGGAGAACGTGTTCGCGATGATGAACGTGCCCACCAGCAGCGCGATGAGGCCGAAGGCGATGAGGAAGTAGTTGACGAATTTCAGGGCAGAGGAAATCTGATCCGAAATCTCATCGGCCAGCTTCTGGCCAGATTCCGCCTTAACCTCGAAGGTCTCGTTGAGGTGATCCACGAGCGCATCGGCGCTCACTCCCTCGGCCGCGGCGACCTTCAGCTGTTCGGAATTGCCGTATCGCTCGACGAAGGCCTCGTGGTCCATGAGCAGCGTCAGGCTGGGGCCTTGGTCCACCACAGGCTTGACGACGCCCACGACCTTAACCTCATCACGCTGGTCCGGGTGGACCACGAGGAGGCTGTCGCCGATCTTGATATCGAACTCTTCCGCAGCCGAG
This sequence comes from Corynebacterium sp. HMSC065D07, assembly GCF_001810695.1. Taxonomy (NCBI): domain Bacteria; kingdom Bacillati; phylum Actinomycetota; class Actinomycetes; order Mycobacteriales; family Corynebacteriaceae; genus Corynebacterium; species Corynebacterium sp. HMSC065D07. The sequence goes on along the minus strand of NZ_KV802433.1, from coordinate 6,516 downwards.
TCGTTGATGAGAACCTCGCCGGTCCCGTGGGGCGCGGAGCCGTCGACAAGCGTGGCGGGCTCACCGACGGATTGGTCCTCCGGGTAGTAGGGCTGCACGCTGGAGGTGCCGCCGCCGGTTTGAAAGGCCTCGGCATCCTTGTTGGCAACGACGACGGTCTGGCTGCTTTGCATGTTGACCGCGCGCACGTCGGGGTCGGCGGCGATGTCATCGCGCATCTTCTGGTCGAGGATTGGGCCGCCTTCCTTCTGGCTCACGGCCGCATCCACACCGGTAAATGCGGTAGACACCGCGGAGTCGAAGGTGTTCGACAAAGATTTGGTGAACATGAAGGACCCCGAGATGAAGGCGGTGCCGAGCACCACCGCCAGCAGGGTCAGGGCAAGGCGCAGCTTGTGCGCGAGAATATTGCGCACGGACACCGTGCGCATGGTGTTCTTTGTGGCCATGCTCTAGCCCTCGATTTCTGCCATCACGGCGTGGATGGACTCCATGGTCGGGTTGTTCAGCTCGTTGACCAGCCGGCCATCGGCAAGGAAGACCACGCGGTCTGCGTAGGATGCGGCCTTCGCATCGTGCGTGACGATAACAACGGTCTGGCCATCCTTGTCCACGGCAGTGCGCAAAATGTCGAGCACCTCGGCGGAGGAGTTCGAGTCCAGGTTGCCGGTCGGCTCATCGCCGAAGATGATCTCGGGGCGCGAAACCAGGGCGCGCGCGCAGGCCACGCGCTGCTGCTGGCCGCCGGAGAGCTCTGCTGGGCGGTGATTCAAGCGCTCGGACAAGCCTAGGCGGGAAGTGACCTCATCGAACCACTCTTTATCCACCTTGTTGCCAGCGATATCGGTGGGCAGCGTGATGTTTTCTGCCGCGGTCAGTGTGGGCACCAGGTTGAAGGACTGAAAAATGAAGCCCAGGCGGTCGCGGCGCAGGGCCGTAATATCCTTGTCGCTGAGCTGCGACATATCGGTGTCACCGATGAAGGCCGAGCCGGACGTCGCCGAATCGAGCCCCGCCATGGTGTGCATGAGCGTGGACTTGCCGGAGCCCGAAGGGCCCATGATGGCGGTAAAAGTGTTGCGCGCGAACTCAACGTCGACGTGGTCCAACGCGGTAACTGCGGTATCTTCCTGACCGTATTGTTTGAACAGGTCGACGGCACGAGCCGCAGCAGTCATCGTTGGGGTTGTCATGGACGTGTTCTCCTTATAGATGGGGAAAGTAACGTCCCTACCCTATCCTGCCCTGGGTAAGTTATGTGACGCGTGTGGTCTAAAATATGCTCCATGCGCGCATCTCTTTCCGCTCTGGAACATTACGACCGCTGTGCCGAAGCCGCCGCGGCTCAAATCATGCGCCACTACTCCACCAGTTTTTCCCTGGCCACGCGGCTTCTTTCCCCCAGGGTCCGGGTGGACATCCGCAATTTATACGCCATGGTGCGCACCGCCGATGAAATCGTCGACGCCGGGCTCGATCCCCAGGACGCCGCCGTGCTTCTCGACGCCTACGAGGCCACCGTCCGCGCCGCCCCGTCCCAGCGTTTTCACGCTGATCCGATCGTGCATGCCTTTGCGCTTTCCGCGCGGCGTTGCGGGTTCAGCGATGAGCACGTTGCACAGTTCTTTTCCTCCATGCGTTGCGATCTTACGCACCACACGCACACCCACGACTCCTTCGAGGATTACGTCTGCGGCTCCGCGGAGGTCATTGGGCTCTTGTGCCTGGACGCCTTCTACGCCGGCGGGCCCCGCCCGTCCGGCATCGAGGAAGGCGCGCGGCGCCTGGGCGCGGCCTTTCAGAAGATCAATTTCTTGCGCGATTTGCGCGAGGATTCCGCAGAGCTGGGCCGCTCCTATTTCCCGGACTTGCCGGACCCGGCCAGCTTGGGTGAGGAGCGGAAAACGGCGATCATCGCTGATATTCGGCGCGACCTGGCTGTAGCGCGCGGCGCGATGGAGAAGTTGCCGCGTGGTTCGCGGGTGGGCGTGGCGGCTGCGACGGCCCTGTTTACCGAGCTCACCGACCAGCTCGCGGCCACCCCCGCCGCCGATATTCTCACGACACGGGTCTCCGTCTCGCCGGCGCGCAAGGCATTCTTGGTGAGCCGGGCAGCGGCATCGGCGGTGAAGTAGCTATGGGCAAGCGTGTTGTTGTCATCGGCGCGGGCATCGCTGGCCTGGCCAGCGCGGCGCTGTTGCTGCGTGAGGGTTGGGACGTGGTGGTCGTCGAGAAGCAGCACAGCGTCGGCGGGCGCGCAGGCGAACTGGAGGTCGACGGTTTCCGCTTCGATACGGGCCCGTCCTGGTACCTCATGCCTGAAGCATTCGATGAATTCTTTCAGGCCTGCGGGACGAGCACCGAGCGCGAGCTGGACTTGGTTGACCTCTCCCCCGCGTATCGCGTCTACAACGACGACGGCGCCTTCCTCGACATTCACAGCGGCGTGGACAACGTTGTTCGGCTTTTTGAGTCCATCGAGCCGGGCGCAGGCGAGCGCGTGCGCGCCTACTTAGCGCGCTCCTCTGATATCTATGCCGTGGCGCTAAGCAGCTTTTTGTACACCACGTTTTCTCACCCCACGCAGCTTTTAACCCGGGACGTGCTCACGCGGCTGGGTACGCTGGCGCTACTTCTCACTCGGTCCTTGAACCGGCTGGTGGCAGCACAGTTTCAGGACTACCGCCTGCGCCAGGTGCTGACCTACCCGGCGGTGTTTTTGTCCACGGAGCCAACAGCTGCACCGGCGCTGTATTCCTTGATGAGCCACACCGATTTGGTCGAAGGCGTGCGCTACCCGCAAGGTGGTTTCGCCGCGGTGGTCGCGGCGATTGCGCGCCAGGCGCAAGGCGCAACCTTCCTCATGGATACGGCGGTAACGGCGATCGAGTGCGCAGAAGGTCGTGCGACTGGCGTGCAGCTGGACGACGGCCGCTTCATCTCCGCCGAGGCCGTCGTGTCCGCGGCGGACCTGCGCCATACTGAAACTGCTCTGCTGCCTCAGTCAGCACGGACCTATCCCGAGAGCTATTTCGCGCGACGCGACCCGGGCCTCGGCACGGTGTTGGTCTTCCTCGGCGTGCGGGGCGCGCTGCCAGAGCTGGCCCACCACACCCTTCTTTTCAGCAAAGACTGGGAGCCCGATTTCCGGGCGGTGTATCACGCTCCGGAGGCTTCGCGCCCGCTGGGGGCGTCCGAGTCCATCTACGTGTCGAAGACCTCCGCGACGGATCCTGCCGTGGCGCCGGAGGGCTGCGAGAACCTCTTTGTGCTGGTCCCCGTGCCGGCGGAGGAAAACTTCGGCGCGGGTAACGCCTATGGCGAAGAAGAATCGCCCCGCGTTGGCGCAATTGCCGATGCCGCGATTCACCAACTCGGCACGTGGCTTGGCATCCCGGACTTTTCTGAACGCATCGTGGTGCGCCGGACGGTCGGCCCCTCTGATTTTGCGCGGCGCTACAACTCTTGGGCTGGTGGCGCGGTGGGACCCGCGCATACGTTGCGGCAATCCGCCTTCTTCCGCGGGCGCAATGCCTCGCGAAAACTCAAGAACCTGTACTACGCGGGCGGTACGACGGTACCGGGTGTTGGTGTACCGATGTGCCTCATTTCCGCGCACAATGTCATCACGCGGATGCGCGAACAGCACTAAGCGTCGAGCTCAAGGGCTGCGGGTGCACCGCTGCGTTTAGTCTTCACCGTTACGGCGTGCCCACCAAAAAGATAGCCATCATCGAATTCCACGCTGAGGTGTCCGCGTTGGGGGACCTCAACGGCAACGGGCGTGAGTTTGGCGTATACGTCGCCAGCCGTGAGCTCAGGTGCCGGGGCGTTGGTGCCTTCAGACAGGGCGACGTCATGGCGCCAGCGGTTCGCAGCTCGAAGAGCTCTTTTGGCGGCAAAGCGCCGGGCCTCATCAATGAACTCGGCGCTGAGGACCTTATTGATAACGGTGAGGGGTGCCTTGAATTTTCGGCCTAGGTTCGTGCTCTCCGCGAGGAGAAGCTCCTCCCCTTCGTACCAGATGCTGAAATCAACTCCGAGCTCTTCTGCCCTACCGTCGAACGTGTTCGTACTGCGATCGAGCACCAACGGACCGAACTTGGAATCAAGCTCTACCGGAACGGCAATCCGAGCGAGGAGTTGCTCCATTGCCTCGTCTTCCACATCTGGGAGGATCTCCCAGATATCGACATAGTGTGCTTTGCTCCTCTCGTGGAAGTGGTGGCTGCCCCGAGCATGAATCACCGTGAAAGGCTCAAGCTCTGCAACTTCGCGCGGATCCCACAGCGTCTTTCCCGCGACTGTCTGGAAGAGCTGCGGATAGCGCACGCCGACGTCACCAGTAATCAGCTCGCCCCCGGGCAGCATCTTTAAGGCGACTCCAGGCATGTTCATGAGCTGAATATGCGTCTTGTCCTCAGCGTAGGGATCATCGCTCACCCACTTCTTCGGCACATCTGCCACAACGAAGAGGAACTCTGTTTCCTCGTAGCCCAGAATAGAGCTGACGACGTCATTGTCCGAGAAATCACGGTAAAGGGAAAGCATGCCGCAATAGTACATACGTGAAAAAGCTACGCAGCGCTCCATGGCGTAGTCTGAGGAGGTTGACGTCGAGTAGAAGGGCGAAAAGCCGATGGCAGAAACGATTGAGCAGGCCACCGAAATTGTTGAGGAGTGGCTCAAGCAAGAAGACGCCATCGACCCCCAAAAGGCTCCTCGGCTCCAAGAGCTCTTAGCTCGCGTTCCACGTCAAGAGCTCATCGCGATTGTGGAGCGCCAGAATGCTCTCCGCGCCGCATTGGCGTTAAGGCTGCTGCCGCGTCAAAAATCTATCGCGGTCTTCGATGCGCTTGATGCCAAACACCAAGCGGACATCATTGACGAATTGGGCAATGCCGATGTTTACGAATTCTTCGACGAGCTGGATCCCGAAGACCGCGTGGCCCTGCTGGACGAGCTTCCTGCGGAGATTGCGGATCGCCTCCTCCGTTCGCTGACTCAGACTCAGCGCGATGTGACCGGAGTGATTCTTGGTTACACGAAGGGCTCCGTTGGCCGCCGTATGTCGCCGGAGGTCCCCAATATCCACCCGGAAATGAGCATGGAAGATGCCCTGCGCACCCTCCGCGACAACGCCGATGAGCTAGAAACCATCTATACCGTTCCTGTGACGCGTAAGGACCGGCGTCTGGTAGGTGTCGTCAGTCTGCGCGAGCTCTTCACGGCTGAGCGCGGCATTCTCATTGAGGACATCATGAACGAGCCGGTATATGCATACGCGACTGCCGACGCCGAAGAGACCGTCCGCTGGTTCTTGCCCCTCGACATGCTGGCGCTGCCGATTGTGGATGATTCACACCGCCTCGTTGGCCTTCTTACCTGGGACGATGCAACCGACATTATGGAAGAGGCGGACAGCGAGGACTCAGCTCGTTCCGGTGGTACGGAGGCGCTCCAGCAGCCGTACTTGTCGACGCCCCTTCTCAAGCTCGTCCGCTCCCGCATTCTCTGGCTGCTCGTGCTCGCTGTGTCAGCGCTGTTGACTGTGCGGGTTCTCGATTCCTTCGAAGACACCTTGGCCAAAGCAGTTGTACTGTCTCTGTTCATCCCTCTGCTCACCGGCACGGGCGGCAATACAGGAAACCAGGCAGCTACTACTGTGACCCGCGCGCTCGCGCTTGGCGACGTCCGCACGCGCGACCTCTTGGCAGTCATGTGGCGCGAGCTGCGCGTCGGAATGTTGCTGGGCGCTGTGCTGGGGCTGGCCGGGCTTGTCTTGGCGACGGTGATCTATGGCCTAGATATCGGCCTCGTCATCGGCTCCACCCTGTTTCTCATTTGTTCGATGTCCGCGACGGTAGGCGGACTCATGCCCATTGTGGCTAAAACTGTTGGCGCGGACCCTGCGGTCTTCTCTAACCCATTCATCTCCACCTTCTGTGATGCAACGGGCTTGATCGTCTACTTCTTCATTGCGAAGTCTGTCTTGGGAATCTAACTGGATACAGAAGGGTGTCCGCCAGGCCGTACAACGCCTGCTACATGACGAATAAGCCCGCGCCCCAATCTTTGGTGCGAATTGACAGCCACTAACCGCCCTGAGCGCCCGCGCACAATCCTTCGCTTATCCCGCAAGCAGTCCAATTGCAAGGTTAATAGCAGCGTGCAAAATCGCGCATTCAATGACGCTTCCCGAGCGGTATCGCACCACTCCCAGGATCCACCCGCAGAGAAACTGAACCGGAAGTATGGGCCACAACTGCGCATCGAAGCTCAACAACATCAAATGAGGCAGAAGAAAAACTCCCGCTTGGAGCGTGTTACCACCCCAGAACCCCCAGGATCGAAGAAGTAAGCCGCCAACAAATCCTCGGAAAAACACTTCCTCGCCTATAGCCCTGAAAATGACAGCAAGGCTTACCCCTTGAGACAGAACCACCCCCGGTATGGCCAGACTAGCCGTCGATACAAGACGGATTGAAGCGTCCTGGGTTTAGTTCCGCTTCTTTT
>NZ_KV802432.1:13795-56930 GCF_001810695.1 Corynebacterium sp. HMSC065D07 | reverse complement strand
GAAATGTCCCTTAGTGCGACACGCCGCAAATCCACACGAAATGTCCCTTAAGCCTAGAAGGGAGAATAGATAGCAGAAACTCCCCGCCACGATCCCAAAAGGACCATGCGGGGAGTTGCAGGCGAAGCTTTACTTGCCCAGCTTACGACGCTGAACACGGGTGCGGCGCAGCATCTTGCGGTGCTTCTTCTTGGACATGCGCTTGCGGCGCTTCTTGATGACAGAACCCATAGCAGGTTTCCTCACTTTCGGTATCAGTACGTACGTAACCCGGCCGGCAACGCCTGGAACAAAACCACCCACGGTGCACTCGAGGCGGTCCCCGCAAAACAGGGAGACGCAGGCATGCCAGTGCCGAAACGAATGTTCACTATCTTACCTAGCGGCCTGCCCAGCACCAAAACTAAGGGCAGCGCCCACCGCCGTGGACCGCGAGGGGTCCGCAGTGGTGGGCGCTGCCAGAAAGAGGTGAACGCTAGGCTCCGTATACGGAAGCCTCAAGGTATTCCTTGACGGCGGATTCGTGAACGCGGAACGAGCGTCCCACGCGCACGGCCGGCATGTCACCTGCATGAACCAACCTGTAGACCGTCATCTTGGAGACACGCATGATCTCCGCAACTTCGGCGATGGTCAGGAAAGTTCCCTTATCTTCATTCGTCATAGTTTATTTAACCCTTCAGCACGTGACGCGCTGTAGGCTTCCCCTCCCACAGGACTATCACGCACGCGCTCCTGCCAGCTTAGCGTGAAACCTGTGACTAATGCGACCCAAGAGCTAATTTTTTCCTCTTTCGCACCGCTGCTGCCCTTGAAGCCCGTGTGGTAACACGTGCCACAGGGCTCCCAGGGCGACGGGAAGTTTTAGGCAAGTTCCTGCGCACGCTGGGTGCAGGCTTCGGCGGCTCGGAAGAACGCACCCCGCAGGCCAGACTCCTCGAGCTCGCGAAGAGCGGCGGCAGTGGTTCCCCCCGGGGAGGTCACCCCTGCGCGCAAAGCAACCGGATCCTTGCCGGATTCAGCCAGCATCGTTCCGGCGCCTTGTGCGGTGCGGGTGGCTAGCTTCTCGGCAACATCGCGGGTGAGGCCGAGCTGCACGCCGGCGTCGATCAGCGCCTCCGTGACTAGGAAGTAGTAGGCGGGTGCGGAGCCGGCCAGAGCGGTAGCAGCATCAATGTGTTTTTCCTCAATGACGGCAACCTCGCCGACAGCCTCCAGGAGCTTGACCACGCCGTCGAGCTGTTCCTCCGTCACGTGGGTGCCGCCCGCGCAGGTGCACATACCCTTGCCCACCAACATGGGGGTGTTCGGCATGACGCGGACGACCGGCACGCCCTCCCCAGCGGCCTTCTCCAGGGTCTCGAGAGTTAAGCCGGCTGCCATGGACACAACCACGGCCGTCTGTGGGATGTCGAGCCCCTCAAGAAGCTCCACGATGGCATAAGGCTTCACGCAGGCGAAGATGTAGTCGGCGCCGTCGACAGCCGCGGCGTTATCGCTCGTGACGCTGACGCCGTAGGCGCTCTTCAGCTCCTCGCCGCGCTCAGTGCGGCGGTTGGTCACCACGACGTCCGCGGCATCATAGCCCGCATGCACCAGCCCAGAAACGAGGGCTTCGCCGATTTGTCCTCCACCAAGTACTGCAATTTTTGTCATGCTTTCCAGGGTGCCAGAAAGGCCAGGACGCGGCCACCAATCAACAGGGCTGCTCGCACGCTACCCTTACACATGCAAAAGGCATCTGCCAGAAGGCGTTTTCTGCCCTGAATATGCCATTTACAGAAGGATAGATGGCGTTCTCAGGGGCAAAAGTACCTTCTGGCAGATGCCTTTGAGAAGATGCCCTTTGGGCCGGTGCCTACATCACCACGAGCAGCGGGCCAAAGGTCAGCACGAGACCGGCCACGGCTGCGAGGAACATGGACAAACCATCGCGGCTCGTGCGGAGTGCGTGGACGATTCCGACGATGACGCCGGTGACAACAACGCCGAGTACCACGACGACCAAGCGGTCAAAGCGGTCCCAGAGAATCTCAAAGCCCTTGAACACGATGGCACCGAGCACGATGCCCACGAGGGCGAGCAGGACGACGGCGAAGGGGTTGAGCTTGCCCTCGTCCTCCTCGTCATAGTCCTCGTCGTACTCTTCAACATCATGGTCGACTGCCTCGAGTTCACCCGTGGTAAAGGTGTCATCCTCGGCCTTGTCTTCGACTTTGTCGTTGGCCTTTGGCTCAACTTTTTCCTCGGTCTTCAGCTCAGCCTTGGACTCGACCTTTGACTGGGCCTTGTCTTCAGCCTTCTTGGGCTCGTCCTTGACCTTCTGGATTACGCGCGTGTCCTCGTCAGAGGGCTGGGAAGGCTTGGACTCAGATTCGGTTGGCTTCTCCGCAGGGGCGGCGGAGTGAGACTTATCAGCGTCCTTCTGCGGGGCCTCCTGCTGAGGTGTCTCTTGCTGAGGCTTCTCCTTCTTCTCCTTCTTCGGCGCAGGAATAACCGGGGCCGGCTCATCGATGGAGACACTCGAGTGCTTAGCCTCTGCCGGAGTTGCCTTGACCTTTTCGAGATTGCCGGTCAGCTCCGCAACCGAGATGCCGCCTTCGTCAAGGCTCCGGCGATGGCGGCGCGAGCTCTTCTCCTCGCCGGATCGGTCCTTCGCGTTACGGGCCAGCAGCTCCGCAACTGTCAACTGTTTCTTGTCAGCCACGTTTCTTTCCTATTCCAGTCCCTTATCGGTACGGCGCAAAATGACACCTTCTCGGAGAGCCCAGGGGCAGATCTCCAGCTTTTCGATTCCCAGGGCACGCATGCTCGCCTCCGCCACTAAAGCGCCGGCGACGATCTGATGCGATCGGGTAGAACTTACACCCTCAAGGTCCGCCCTGTCAGCTGCAGTCATACGGGAAATGAAGGAAATCAGCTGACGCAGGCCCGGCGCAGTGAGCGTGCGCTTCACATAGGGGCCCGCCGAGGACGGCGCAGCACCTGTCAATCGGGCCAGCGTGCGGAAGGTTTTCGAGGTACCCACGGCCAACCCGGCAGGGCCCAGCGCGCGCATTTTATCGGCGACGCCGGCCAGTTCCGCATCGATATAATCCCGCAGCAGGTTCACCTTGGATTTTTCCGGCGGGTCGGTATCGAACCAGTTGTGAGTCAGACGGCCTGCTCCCAAATCGAGGGAGAAAGCCATTTCCGGATGCTCGTCGGTACCGGTGGACAGCTCCAGCGAGCCACCACCGATGTCGAGGTTGGTAATGCGGCCAGCGGACCAGCCATACCAACGGCGGGCGGCCAGGAAGGTCAACCGAGCTTCCTCCTCGCCCGACAAGATCTCGAGGCGGACGCCGGTTTGTTTCTCAACTTCATCGAGAACCTTGGCCGAGTTAGTGGCCGAGCGCACGGCAGAAGTAGCAAAGGCAATGAACTCGTCACAGCCCAGCTTGTCGCCCAACTCAGCGGCTTCCCCCACGGCGGAGATGAGCTTCTTCATGCCCTTCTCATGGATGTTGCCGTCTTTGTCTAGCTGTTCCACCAGACGCAGCGGGGTCTTCCAATCGCTCATCGGCGAAGGCCGCCCACCGGTTGCGGCATCGACCGCAACGAGGTGGACGGTATTACTTCCGACGTCTAATACACCTAATCGCACGCCTCTACAGTAGTAGGTCTACCGTGGGTAGGTGTGAATCGCCCGAAATCAAAAGAAGTTTACCTGGGTTTTCCGGCCTCCTCCCCCGCGGCGGCTTCCATTATCGCCGGCCGCGAAAAGGCCCCCGACTTCCCCAGAGAGTGGTTCGAATTTACGGATCCGCACGATCCACTCCACGTCTTTTCCATCGACCTGACTTGGCTCGAATCGCACTATGCCTGCCAGTTTGGGACGGAGAGGTGCCACGGCATCGATAAGCAACAGCCCGACGTCGGCTGCTGCGTGCACGGCGCATACATGGCCGATGAGACGGATCGGGAGCAGCTTCGCGACGCCGTCGCCCGCATGCCCGCACGTTTCTGGCAGCACCGCCCAGAGGGGGTAGATGGGTTCCTGAAGCACGGTGAACCCGAAGAACTGGAACCGTGGCTGGAGTGGGATGAGCTCGACGGCGATGATGGCGAGCCGGAACCGGCGCTGAAGACGCCGCTTGTCGACGGCGCCTGTATCTTCGCCAACCGCGCCGGCTGGCCCACGGGCGCGGGCTGCGCTATCCATCAGTGGGCGCTCGACGCGGGGGAAGAGCTCACCGTGGTCAAGCCCGAAGTGTGCTGGCAGCTGCCGATTCGCCGGCACGAAGACTATGAGGAGCGCCCCGACGGGGAGGAAATACTGCGCACCACCATCGGTGAGTACGACCGCCGCGGGTGGGGCAACGGCGGCGAGGACTTCGATTGGTATTGCTCGGCCGATCCCTCCTGCCACACCGCGGAAGAACCGCTGTGGAAGTCGCAGAAGACCGAGCTGATCGCGCTACTCGGCGAGGAGTGCTACGAAATCCTGGCCAAGCACTGCGAGGCCCGGGCGCGCTCCGGAGTCGAGTTCCCGCGGCACCCAGCGGACCCTGGCGCTTAAGCCTCAAACTTGTATCCCAGGCCGCGCACCGTCACGAGCTGCTGCGGGTGGGAAGGCTCAGCCTCGATCTTGGAGCGGAGGCGCTTGACGTGGACGTCGAGAGTCTTTGTGTCACCCACGTAGTCCGCGCCCCAAATACGGTCGATGAGCTGACCGCGGGTCAGCACGCGCCCAGAATTGCGCAGCAGGTACTCGAGGAGATCAAATTCCTTGAGCGGCATGGACACCGGCTCGCCGGCGACAAGCACGGTGTGGCGCTCCACGTCCATGCGCACGCGGCCGCCTTCCAGAATCTGCTCGTCGGGCTCCTCCTCACCGTGATCGGAAGAGGCATCGTTGCCGCGGCGCAGCACCGCGCGGATGCGGGCGATGAGTTCGCGAGAGGAATAGGGCTTGGTCACGTAATCATCTGCGCCCAGCTCGAGCCCCACGACCTTGTCAATTTCAGAGTCGCGCGCGGTCACCATGATCACCGGCACAGAGGATGTCGCGCGCAGTTGCTTGCACACGTCCGTTCCGGACATGCCTGGCAGCATGAGGTCCAGCAAGACGATGTCCACGTGGTTCGCTGCGAACTGTTCTAGCGCACTGGGCCCGTCCGGGGCGAGGAGAACGTCGAATCCCTCCTTTCGGAGGAGGAAGGCGAGGGGATCGGCCAGCGACTCTTCATCTTCAACGATGAGGATGGTGGTCATTGCGCTTTATCCTTTCGACGAGCGGCTACGCGCGCCACGGCGCGCTGTAAACCAGGGGCGGCGGAGCTGACGGCCCCGTCTTCTATATTATCCCGATGAATAAGATTATCTGCTGGCTTTTCTTCCGCGTAGATAGGGAGCTCGATTGTGAACGTCGAGCCAGTTCCGGGGCGTGACCACAGTTTGATATTGCCGCCGTGATTAGCCACGACGTGCTTCACAATGGCCAGACCAAGGCCGGTTCCACCGGTCTGCCGGGACCGCGCCTTATCCACGCGGAAGAAGCGCTCAAAGACCCGCTTCTGGTCTTCCGGGGCAATGCCGATGCCACGGTCGGTGACGCGGATGTGGACGACCTTTCCGCCGACGACCTTCTGCGTGACCGACACCGGCATCTCATCCGGCGAATAGTGGATGGCATTTGAGATGAGGTTGGAGATCGCCGTGACCAAGAGGGACTTGTCCCCCATGACCTGGACCCCCTCCGAATCACCGCGGGTGAGCTGATTGTGGTGGGAATCGGCGGCAAGCTGGTTGCGGGTAATGGCCTCATCGATGATCTCATCGAGATCGAGCGGCTCCATTTCCGGGAGCGCCTCCGCGCCCTGCAGTTTAGACAAGGAGATGAGCTCGCTGACCATGTCGGCCATACGCGCCGCCTCCTTCTGCACCTTGCTGCCGAAATACTCGACGTGCTCGGGATTCCCGGTGTCCTCAAGGAGGGCCTCAGCCAGCAGCGCGATGCCACCCACCGGGGTTTTCAACTCGTGGGAGACGTTGGCCACGAAGTCACGGCGAGCGGATTCCATGCGCACCGACTCGGACTCATCGGTGCCGTAGACGATGACAAAGCGATCGTCGTTCAGCGTCAGCGGCTGGACCACCGCACGCACCTGAATCACGCGATTTCCGGTGCGGCGCTTCGGGATAGATAGGTCCAGCGTTCGGGTCTCTTTATCCTCGAAAACCTCCTGCGCAACTTTCCACAGATCGGGGTTCACCGCCCGGTCGTGCACCATCGACATCTCATGGGAGGCAGGGTTAGAAAAGATGATCTCTTTGGACCGCGAGAGCACGGCCATCCCGGCTGGAGAGCCGGACACGGCGAGGTGCAAGACCTGGCTAACGCTGGTGACCTGGTTCGCATCCGCATCACGGACGCGGCGGCGCACTAGGCGCTCGCGGACCCGGGCGATCACCGGTATGGCCAGGCCGCAGGCCACCACGCCGGCCAGGAAAGCTAGTACCAGTTCCACAATCATTCACGCCCCTACAAAGAATCCCCAAGGAGTATAGGCTCCTTGGGGATCGTGCGCAGCACGTAGCGGTTTTCGGCTACTTCTTGCCACCCTGCGCGGCCACGGCGGCTGCACCAGCAGCGGCAGCCTCCGGATCCAGGTAGGTGCCACCCGGGTTCACCACGGAACCGTCTTCGGCGATCTCGTAGACCAGCGGGATGCCCGTCGGGATATTGAGGCCGGCGATCTCCTCATCGGAGATCTGATCCAGGTGCTTGACCAGCGCGCGCAGGGAGTTGCCATGTGCGGCGATGAGAACGGTCTCACCCTTCTTGGCGCGCGGGAGGATCTCCTCTTCGAAGTAAGGAACGAAGCGCTCGACGACATCCTTCAGGCACTCCGTACGCGGAACCTGATCCAGGTTGGCGTAGCGCGGGTCACCGGCCTGGGAGTACTCGGCGCCGTCCTCCAGCTCCGGCGGCGGGGTGCCGTAGGAGCGGCGCCATGCCATGAACTGTTCCTCGCCGTACTTGTCCTTGGTCTCGGCCTTGTTGAGGCCCTGCAGTGCGCCGTAGTGGCGCTCGTTCAGGCGCCAATCGCGCACGACCGGAATCCAGTGGCGGTCTGCGGCATTAAGCGCAATGTTGGCCGTGCGGATGGCGCGGCGCAGGAGGGAGGTGTAGACAACGTTCGGCAAGATGCCCTGTTCCTTGAGCAGCTCGCCGCCACGCTTGGCCTCACCCTCACCCTTGGCGGTGAGGTTGACATCAACCCAACCGGTGAACTGGTTGGACTCGTTCCATTCGGACTGTCCGTGTCGAAGTAGAATCAGCTTTCCGTTACTCATAAACACCAGCATGCCACGTTTTTCGGCCGCTTGCCTGTGAACCCGGGCACATCACCCCTAACTGTGGGTTTATGCCCGCTTATGTGGGATTAGTATCCGATTGCCCGGCGCGCGTGGCAGTCCGGAATCTCAATACTCATCGCGTCGGCGTAGATGTTCTCCAACTGGCCGGCAGCCGCCGCCCAACTAAACTGCTGGGCGTGATCGACGGCGGCTTCACCCATGGCGATGCGGCGGGGGTCGTCGTCAAGCAACTGCTCCAGCGCATCCGCCCAATCTTGCGCCGAATGCGTGTGGACAAGCAGGCCAGTATCACCGTCCGCAACCGCGATGGGCAAGCCGCCGACAGCCGCCGCCACGACGGGCGTTCCGGAAGCCTGAGCCTCCATGGCCACCAGCCCAAAGGACTCGTTATAACTGGGGACCGCGACAATATCCGCGGCCTGATAGATGGCTACGAGCTCCTGTGGCGGGCGCGGGCTGAGGAAGCGCACGACGCGCTCCACCCCCAGCTCGCGGGCGAGGTTGTGGTAGGTATCCGGCGAGGAATTCGCCCCCGAAGCACCACCGCAGATGACGACGCGCAGGCGGCGATCCGGATCGCGCTCCATCAGCTCCGCCGTTGCGCGAATGAGCACGTCAGGGCCCTTGAATTTTTGCAGGCGGCCCACAAACGCCACCACCTTGGTGTGCAGCGGGATGCCCAGCTGGCGGCGCGCACGCTCCGTCATGCGGTCGGTGCCCGGGGTATAGAGTTCCGTGTCCGCACCCGGGGAGACCACAACGATATTGTCCGGCGATGCATCATAGTGCTCGATCAGATCGCGAGTCTCCTGGGCTGTATTAACCACCAGGATGTCAGCGTTATCCACCAGCTGCTGTTCACAGATGCGGCGCGCCTCAGTTTCTGGGGTGTCATCGAGAGTGCGGTGCACGTTCTTCACCGCGGCCAGCGTGTGTGCGGTGTGGACGAGGGGGATGTCCCACAGATCGCGCAATAACCAGCCCACCTGACCGGAGAGCCAATAGTGAGAGTGGATGACGTCATAGTCCACCTCAAAGCAGCGCGCGAAGTTATAAATCCCGCCCGTAAACGCAGCCAACTGGGTGGGCAGCTCTTCCTTGCTCAAGCCCTCATAGGGCCCCGCCACAATGTTGATGACGCGCAGGCGCTCCTCGACGCCCACCACCTCACCCTGGCTGGGGCGCGTGGCGCGGGTGAAAATATCGACCTCCACGCCGCGACGTGCGAGCTGGCGAGCAGTGTTGAGAACGTAGACGTTCATGCCACCCGCATCCCCGGAACCGGGCTGCTCAAGGGGCGAGGTATGCATGGAAATCATCGCGATGCGCATAATTTCCCAGTGTATCCCGAAACGACCCGCGTTATACTGGCCCGTACCTTAACCTACGCGACCGAAAGGTGAATCGATGTCGGCATACGAGTCCAATGCGTGGCTCCAGTACTACCCAGAGTGGACACCGCACAGCCTGGAATACGGGGACACCACGCTTCTCGACGTTTACGACAACAACCTCGCGCTCCACCCCGACAAGCCGGCAACCTACTTCTTCGGCCGCACGCAAACCTACGCCGAGCTGGATAAGCAGGTCCGCCGCGCCGCCGCCGGCCTGCGCGCCTTCGGGGTGCGCCCGGGGGACCGCGTGGCCATCGTCGCCCCCAACTGCCCGCAGTTCATCGCCTCCTTCTGGGCCGTGCTCAAGCTGGGCGCCATCGCGGTTTTGCACAACCCTCTCTACACTGCCCACGAGCTGGAGGGCTTGTTCCAGAACCACGGCGCGCGCATCGCTATTTCCTGGGATAAGACGGCCTCCACCTTGGAGAAGCTGCGCCCGACGACCTCCCTGGAGACCGTCGTCTCCATCAATATGATCAACGCGATGCCGACACCTCAGCGCCTGGCCCTGCGCCTGCCTATCCCGCCGCTGAAGTCCAAGCGCGATCAGCTCACCGCCCCGGCACCGAACACGGTGCCGTGGGAGTCCCTCGTGGGCAACGCCATTGGCGGCGATGGTTCTGACGTCCTCACCCCGGAGGCAGTCACCAAGGACACCACCGCGCTCATCCTCTATACCTCCGGCACCACCGGTAGCCCCAAGGGCGCGGAGCTGACCCACGGCAACCTTTTCTCCAACCTGCTCATGGGCAAGCACTGGGTCCCGGGCCTGGGCGATTCTCCGGAGCGCATGCTCGCAGCCTTGCCTTTCTTCCACGCCTACGGCCTGACCATGAACGCCACCTTGGCACCGCTCATCGCCAGCGAGCTGGTTCTGCTGCCGAGCCCGCAGATGCCGCTCATCATGGACCTGATGAAGAAGCACACCCCGACCTGGGTGCCGGGCGTGCCAACCCTGTACGAGCGCATCGTGGCGAAGGCGGAAGAAGATGACGTCTCCCTGGACGGCGTGCGCGCGGCCTTCTCCGGAGCGTCGACCCTGCCTGTCAATACCGTGGAGAAGTGGGAGAAGTACACCGGCGGCATGCTCGTGGAGGGCTATGGCCTGACGGAGTGTTCGCCCATCATCGTGGGTAACCCGATGAGTGATGCCCGCCGCCCCGGCTACGTGGGTATCCCCTTCCCGGATACCGAGATTCGCATTGCCAACCCGGACAACCTTGATGAGACCATGCCGGATGGCGAAGAAGGTGAGGTGCTGGCCCGCGGCCCGCAGATCTTTAAGGGCTACTTCGGCGATGAGGAAGCCACAGAGAAGGCCTTCCACAATGGTTGGTTCCGCACGGGCGATATGGGTGTGATGGAGGAAGACGGCTTTATCCGCCTGGTCAGCCGCATCAAGGAGATCATCATCACCGGCGGATTCAACGTCTACCCCGGTGAGGTTGAGGAAACCCTGCTGGATCACCCAGATGTGGCGGAGGCCGCCGTGGTGGGCCGCCCGCGTTCGGACGGTTCGGAGGACGTCGTGGCCTGCATCGTGCTTAACGACGGCGCCGCGCTCGACCCCGAAGGCCTCAAGGACTACTGCCGCGAGCGCCTGACCCGCTACAAGGTGCCGCGCACCTTCTACCACTTCGAAAAGCTGGCCACCGACCAGCTGGGCAAGATTCGCCGCCGCGAGGTTCAGGCGGATCTGCTCGAGCGCCTCAAAGCGGAGAAGTAGCACTCCATAGCCCCGGAACCGATCCCTGCGCGATAAACGCACATCACCGGGGCTATTGATTTATCCCGAAAAGATTTCGTTACTGCAAGCAACTTTGCAAAGATTTGCGAGACTCCCGTCACAAATTAGTTATACTGTTTCACACATAACAAGTTTGACCACCTAAGGAGTTCGCGAACATGACCGAAGCCCCCGCTCAGGCCTCTTCCGCCTTTGAGACGAAAGCCTGGCTCCAGTACTACCCTGAGTGGACTAAACCTAATCTGGACTACGGCACCGAAACGCTTTTGGACTCCTACCGAGAGACCGTGGAGGAATTCGGCGACAGGCCGGCGACGTGGTTCTTCGGTCACCAGATGACCTACCGCGAACTCGATACCCACGTGCGCGCCGCCGCGGCGGGCCTCAAGGCCTTCGGCATCCGTCCCGGTGATCGCGTCGCCGTGGCACTGCCCAACTGCCCCCAACACGTGGCGGTGTTCTACGCCATCCTGAAACTGGGGGCGACCGTCGTGGAGCACAACCCGCTCTACACCACGGCTGAGCTCGAGCCCCTCTTCCAGGATCACGCCGCCCGCGTGGCCGTGGTCTGGGATAAGGCGAGCCCCACCTTTGAGAAGCTGCGTGATTCCACACCGCTCGAAACGATTGTTACGGTCAACATGATCGAGGCCATGCCGCGCCGCAAGCAGCTGCTGTTGCGCTTGCCGCTTCCCTTCATCAAGGACAAGCGCGCGGAGCTCTCAGTTGCCGCTCCCAATACCGTGCCGTGGAACGTGCTCACGGGGCGCGCCATCGGCGGGCAGGGCTACAAGCTGGAGGATGCGAAGGTCGATCTCAATGACACCGCACTCATTCTCTACACATCCGGAACCACCGGCAGGCCCAAAGGCGCGGAGCTGACCCACTCCAACCTGTATTGCAACATGAAGATGGCGGAAGCATGGGTCCCCGAATTGGGCAACAAGGCCGAGCGCATGCTCGCCGCCCTCCCCCTCTTCCATGTCTACGGCCTCACCCTTATCGCCGCCCTCGGCGTGCACATCGGCGGTGAGCTCGTCCTCACCCCAGCTCCCAAGGTGCCGCTTCTTCTCGAGATCATGAAGAAGCGCCGCCCTACTTGGATGCCGGGCGTGCCCACGATCTACGCCAAGGTCATGGAAGCGGCCCAGGAACGGGGCATCGATCTGCACGGCATCGAGAACAGCCTTTCGGGCGCAGCGGCGCTACCGGCGGAGATCGTTGAGGAATGGGAAACGGTCACCGGCGGCCTGCTCGTAGAAGGCTACGGGCTCACGGAAACCTCGCCGATCGTGGCCGCGAACCCGCTCAACAAGAACCGCCGCCCCGGCTACATCGGCATCCCCTTCCCGGATACCGAGGTGCGCATCGGCAACCCAGACAACCTCAGCGAGACCCAGCCGGATGGCACCGCGGGCGAGCTCCTCGTGCGCGGACCGCAGGTATTCAAGGGCTATTTCAACATGCCGGAAGCCACCGAGCAGGCTTTCCACGACGGCTGGTACTGCACGGGCGACATGGCGGTTATGGAGTCCGATGGCTTCATCAAGATCGTCTCCCGCATCAAGGAAATGATCATTACCGGCGGCTTCAACATTTACCCGGCCGAGGTGGAAGACGTGATCCGCCAGCACCCAGACGTCACCAACGTGGCTGTCGTTGGCCGTCCGCGTGCGGATGGATCCGAGGACGTCGTGGCCTGCATCATCCTGGAGGACGGCGCGGTGCTCGACCCGGAGGGTCTCAAGGACTACTGCCGCGAGCGCCTGACCCGCTACAAGGTGCCGCGCACCTTCTACCACTTCGAGCACCTGGCCTCCGACCAGCTGGGGAAGGTCCGCCGCCGCGAAGTACAGAAGGACCTCCTGAAGCTGCTTGGAGAAGAGGCACCGGCCTAGGCAGCGCGGTCGATATAGCGCATCACGCGCATAGGGTTGAAGGTTCGGTAGAACGCTTCACCAGCACCGACAAGCTGGCTCACCAACGTGCTGAGCTGCCAATCCAGCTGCTCATCGGTGTAGCCCCACTTCGTGGGAATACGGGCCGTGGTCACCAGAACCAGGTCCTGTTCTTCGCCGCCATCGAGGTTCACTACCTCGATGCGCGCGGAGTAAACGTATTGATCATCATTCATAAACTCGGCCCAGCGCACGAGCGCATCAAGGTCACAGGCACAGCGGCCGGAGGGTGTGACGAGGCTGAGTTCAATATCTCCGGAGCCATCACGCGCGGATTCAATAGTGATCGCGTGTTCATTAATGAGAATGCTCACGGCCCCATTCCGGTGATCCACCACATGGACGGGCGTGCCGACCATCGCCAGGCGCGTCGCGCGCTCGTGGACCCGCCACATCCCCACTACTGAAACACCATAAGCTTCGCTGAAATAATGGGGAGAGACCGGCTTGATCCCGGCCCCTTTGCGCGGCTTCGAGGGATGCTCCGGAAACTGCTCATCCAGGCGCGCGAAGACCGCTGACATTTCGACTGCATAGCCCGCGATGATGCTCTTGAGCTGAGCATTCGTGGCCGTCGACGGCAGATAAGGCGGTGCGAAGATCCGCAAGTGGGTGCGCATGTCGGAGCTTCCACAGGGCTCGGCCACGAGGTTGCCGGAGATTCCACCGCCGTTGAGATCGTTGACCTCCATGCGCAAAGGCTGCCGGTCTGGGTCGAAGCACACCGCGCCACCCCAATACCCGAGCACGCAGAGGCCACCCATTTCCTCGTTGACGTCGATACTTAAGAATCCGCCCGCAATCTTGATGGTCGGCATGCCGGTTGAGGAATCTTCCTCAAGCTTGCCTGCCAGCTTGGTCATGGTTTTGATAACTCGGCTCTTACTAATCCGAGCCGGTGTCTTGATTGTTTTCTTGGTTGCTGATTGAGACATTGTCCCCCCTTGATTTTCTTTTCTCTATGCTGCGCGAACCGTTGCTGAGCCACCCCACTCCTCCCCGAGCCGCCGCAGTGAGGCCAAGAATACAAAAGGTTGCGCAATTTCGCGCGGCAGGACCCTTAAGAGTGCACCCGCACCCAAACGTGAGAAAAACCTCACATTTTCCGCGCGGGAGACAGCTTTGCGTGAAAGCTTCGACTACGGTGGCACATCATGATTGTTCTGTAGGGCTAACTAATTCTGCCCGCAGCTTGTCATAAAACCGTTCCCCATCAGCTCAAAAGAGGAAAGATGCCTGTTACTATGCTGCATTCCATGCCCCGCCCGGCCGTACTTTTCGCCGGACAAGGCTCCGATTGGCAGGGTTTCATCACCACCGCCGCGCAGTCTGCCGCCACTGCTGACACCCTGCGCGAGACCCTCGCCCAGGCACGCAGCCTCACCGGCCCCGCCGCACGCACCATCGCCTCCACCTGTCCCGGCGCCCTCGAGCGCCTCGAGCAGCTCATTGCTGGTGCCACCGAGTCCACTTCCCTCGACGCCCTGCCGGCGGTCTCCATCCCCGGCATCGTCCTCGGCCAGATTGCCGCTATCGAGCAGCTGCGCGACCTGGGCGTCGACATCGACGAGCGCGCTGGGCATTCGCAGGGCAGCTTGGGCGCGTTGGCCGTCGACAAGCCAGCGCAAGCCCTGGCCCTAGCGATCCTGATGGGCACCGCCGCCAGCGCCGTCAATGGCGCCGATCCGCGCTCCCAGATGCTGTCCATCCGGGGCCTGGAGCGCAGCTTCGTCACTGAACACCTGCACGGCACCGCCGCTATCGCCGTGGTCAACGGCCGCCGCCACTTTGCGCTGTCCGGCAGCCCGGAGGACCTGGCTGCCACCCGCACCGCCATCGACGAGGCCGTGAAGAGCTTCAACGCTGAGCTGGAGAAGCGCACCGTCGGCGGTGATGAGCTCAGCCCGCGTTTTGATGAACTGCCCGTGGCTCTTCCTTTCCACAACCCGGTGCTCGCTCCGGCCGCCGAGCGCACCGTGGCGCTGGCTCAGGAGTGCGGCCTCGACGTGGATGAGGCCCGCGCGCAGGCCGAGGCCATCCTGGTCAACGAACACGACTGGCCGGCCACGCTGGCCGAACTCAACTCCGAGCACCTCATTGTTCTGGACCGCGCGCTGACCACCCTCACCCGCCGCGTGGTGGAAGGCACGGGTGTCACGGTGATCTCGGCCGCCACCCCGCAGGAGCTCAATGCGCTGGCCACACCAGGCACTGAACTGCCCAAGGCCCTCAACTACGCCGACTTCGCCCCGCGCACCATCGAACTCCCGAACGGGCGCACCTATACCCAGACCCGCTTCTCCGACCTCACGGGCCTGTCTCCCATCATGCTGGGCGGCATGACGCCGACGTCTGCTGATGGAGAGATCGTGGCCGCGGCGGCCAACGCCGGACACTGGACGGAGATGGCCGGCGGCGGCATGTACTCCGATGAGGTCTTCCGCTCGCACCTGGCCACCATGGAAAAGCACCTGCGCCCCGGACGCACGGCACAGTTCAACACCATGTTCTTCGACCGCTTCCTGTGGAACCTGCACTTCGGCCAGGCGCGCATCGTGCCCAAGGCCCGCGCGGCCGGTGCGGCTTTCAACGGCGTGTGCATCTCCGCCGGTATTCCGGAGGTAGAGGAAGCCGGCGAGCTGCTGGACCGCCTCCACGCCGACGGTTTCCCTTTCATCTCCTTCAAGCCCGGTACCGCAAAGCAGATCCGGGATGTGCTGGCCATCGCCACGGCCTACCCGGAGGACCGCATCATCATGCAGGTCGAGGACGGCCACGCCGGCGGCCACCACTCCTGGGTCAACCTGGATGACATGCTGCTGGATACCTACGCCGAAATCCGCCAGCACCCCAACGTCTACCTGGCAGTCGGCGGCGGTATCGCCTCTCCGGACCGCGCCACCTCCTACCTCACCGGTGAGTGGGCGATAAAACACGGCCTGCCCGCCATGCCTGTCGACGCCGTCTTCATCGGCACCGTCGCCATGGCCACCAAGGAAGCCAAGGCCACGGATTCCGTCAAGGACCTGCTGGTCAACACCACCGGCATTTCCCCGGAGGACAACGATGGCTGGGTCGGCCGCGGAACCGGCGCGCACGGCGTGGCGTCCTCGCAGTCCCACCTGCTGGCGGACATCCACGACCTTGATAATTCCTTCGCGGCGGCCTCGCGCCTGATTACTTCCCTGAACATCGAGGACTACCCGGCGCACCGCCAGGAGATCATCGACGCCCTGGCCAAGACCTGCAAACCCTACTTCGGCGATGTGGAGTCCATGACCTACGCGGAGTGGCTCGAGCGCTTCGTGGAGCTGGCCCACCCGTTCGTGGATCCCAGCTGGGATGACCGCTTCCTCGATCTCCTCCACCGCGTCGAGGCCCGCCTGAACCCGGCGGACCACGGCCAGATTGAAACCCTCTTCACCAGCGTTGAGGACGTCCACGATGCCCCGCGGGCCGTCGCTAAGCTGCTGGCCGAATACCCCGCCGCACGTACCACCGAGGTCTCCGCGCGCGATGCCGCCTGGTGGATTTCGCTGCACTATAAGCACGTCAAGCCCATGCCGTGGGTGCCCGCCATCGATGGTGATCTCAAGAGCTGGTTTGGTAAGGACACCTTGTGGCAGGCGCAGGATGAGCGCTATTCCGCCGACCAGGTGCGCATCATCCCGGGCCCGGTAGCCGTGGCAGGCATTACCAAGAAGAACGAGCCGGTGGCAGAGTTGCTTGCCCGCTTCGAACAGGCCACCACGGATGCGCTGCTGGAGCAGGGCTCGACCCCGCAGAAGGCTTTCTCCCGCCTGAACTCCGCCGCCGATGAGGCCGCGTTCCTGCGTACTTCTCCTACCCTGCTGTGGCACGGCCACCTCATGGCCAACCCGGCTTATGAGATGGATGAGAACGCCTTCGACCTGCGCCAGGATGCCGAGGGCAACTGGGAGATCGTCATCACCGCGGATTCCTACTGGGATGACCTGCCGGAGGAGCAGCGCCCCTTCTACGTTCGCGAGGTCACCGTCCCAGTAGACTTGCCGGAGGACGTGGCCACGGGTGGCTCCCCGGTGGTCTCCGAGGAGCGCCTGCCCAACTCCGTCTTCACCCTCCTGGAGGGCCTGGCTGGTGTCGGCTCCACGGCGGAGCAGGGCGATGAGATCACGGAGATGCCCACCGTCGAGTCTGGCTACTCCTTCCACTTCCCCGCCTCGCTGCTCTCCGCACACAGCGCGGTGACCTGCGGCGATGCTGCAGCCGAGAAGGCCGGCACCCCGGATGTTCTGGTCGGTCCCTGCTGGCCGGCCATCTATGCCGCGCTCGGCTCCGGGCGCTTGGAGGATGGCTACCCCGTCATCGAGGGCCTGCTCAACGCGGTGCACCTGGACCACGTCATCGACCTGCGCGTGCCGCTGGAGCAGCTTGCCGACGGCCGCCAGATCGACGTCACCTCCTCCTGCACCGCCATCGAGGAATCTGTCTCTGGGCGCATCGTCACGGTCGAGCTCGAGCTCAAGGACCACGCTTCCGGTGATGTCGTGGCCACGCAGATGCACCGCTTTGCCATCCGCGGCCGCGCCACCGGCACCGCCGCGCCGAGCCAGGCACCGGAGTGGGGCGGCGGCAAGTCCGCCACCAAGGTGGTGCCGACGCCGCGCTCCTTCGTCGACCGCGCCACCGTCACCGCCCCGCAGGACATGACGCCCTTCGCGCTGGTCTCCGGCGACTATAACCCGATCCACACTTCCTATAACGCTGCCCAACTGGTGAACCTGCAGGCACCGCTGGTGCACGGCATGTGGCTCTCGGCCGCCGCGCAGCAAGTGGCCGGACGCCACGGCCGCGTGGTGGGCTGGACCTACTCCATGTACGGCATGGTGCAGCTGGGCGATGACATCGAGGTCACCGTCGAGCGCGTCGGCCGCAAGGGTATCCATGAGGCCCTCGAGGTCACCTGCCGCATCGACGGCGAGGTGGTCTCCCGCGGCCAGGCTCTGCTCGCCGCGCCGACCACGGCGTACGTCTACCCCGGCCAGGGCATCCAGGCCGAAGGCATGGGCAAGGGCGACCGCCAGGCCTCCCCGGCAGCGCGCGAGGCGTGGCGCCGTGCCGATGCGCATACCCGCGAGAACCTGGGCTTTAGCATCCAGAAGATCATCGATGAGAACCCGACGGAGCTCACCGTTCGCGGAACTACCTTCCGCCACCCGCAGGGTGTGCTGCACCTGACCCAGTTCACGCAGGTGGCCCTGGCCGTGGTGGCCTATGCCCAGACCGAGCGCCTGCGCGCCGAGGACGCTCTGGCGCCGACCTCCTACTTCGCCGGCCACTCCCTGGGCGAGTACACAGCGCTGGCCTCGCTGGCGAATATCTTCGACCTCGAGGGTGTCATCGACATCGTCTACTCCCGCGGCTCCGCCATGGGCAGCCTGGTCCCGCGCGACGCGGAGGGTAACTCCGAATACGCCATGGCGGCACTGCGCCCGAACATGGCTGGTATTGATGCCGACAGCGTCGACGCTTGGGTGGCTGAGGTCGCCGAGGCCACCGGCGAGTTCCTGGAGATTGTTAACTACAACATCCGCGGTCAGCAGTACTCCGTCGCCGGCACCAAGAAGGGGCTCAAGGCCCTGGTGGACAAGGCCAATGCCATCGCCCCGCGCGCGGCGGTCATGGTCCCGGGCATCGACGTGCCTTTCCACTCCCGCGTGCTGCGCGAGGGTGTTCCGGCCTTCGCCGAAAAACTCGACGAGCTCCTGCCACAGGAGCTGGACCTCGATGCCCTGGTAGGCCGCTATATCCCGAACCTGGTGGCCCGCCCCTTCGAGCTCACCCAGGACTTCGTCGACGCCGTGGCCCCGCTGGCACCCTCCGGCAAGCTGGACGGGCTGAAGGTGGAGGACCTCTCCGAGCACGAGCTCGCCCGCCTGCTGCTCATTGAGCTGCTGTCCTGGCAGTTCGCCTCACCTGTGCGCTGGATTGAGACCCAGGACCTCCTCTTTGGCAAGGTCGAGCAGATCATCGAGGTCGGCCTGGCTTCTTCCCCGACCCTGACCAACCTGGCCACCCGCTCGCTAGCCGTCGCCGGCATCCCGGAGGGCACCATCCGCGTGCTCAACGTGGAGCGCGACCAAGAGCAGGTCATGCTTGCCGACGTCTCCGAAGCCCCCGCCGCCGAACCCGCTCCGGAATCCGACGCCGAGGAGGCACCACAAGCCAACGAGGCACCAGCCGAGGCTGCCGAGGCTCCGGCTGCGGCCGCGCCAGCTGCCGCACCTGCTCCTGCGCCTACCGCAGCCGCCGCCTCCGGCGACGCCCCCGAGCTGCGCTTCGGCGCGGCGGAGGCCATCATGGTGCTCTTCGCCTTCCAGAACAAGATCCGCGTGGATCAGATCGCGGACTCCGACACCGTGGAGGAGCTGACCAACGGTGTGTCCTCGCGCCGTAACCAGCTGCTCATGGACATGTCCGCGGAAATCGGCGTGCCGGCCATCGATGGTGCCGCCGATGCCGACGTGGCCACGCTCCGCGAGAAGGTCGCCACCGCCGCCCCGGGCTACTCCGCTTTCGGCCCGGTGCTGGGTGAGGCCGTCGGCGCGCGCCTGCGCCAGCTCTTCGGCGCTGCGGGCCTCAAGCCCACCGCCGTGGCGGACTACGTCACCGGCACCTGGGGCCTGCCCGAGTCTTGGGTTGCCCACGTCGAGGCAGAGATCCTGCTCGGCTCCCGCGAGGAGGACTCCGTGCGCGGCGGCTCGCTGAGCACCGTGCCGGCGAGCGCTACCTCGAAGTCCGCGGCGCACGAGCTGATCGACGCCGCCGTCCAAGCCGTCGCCGCTACCCACGGTGCATCCGTGTCCAAGGGCGCGGCCGCCGGTGGTGCCGGTGGCGGTGCCGTGGTTGACTCCGCTGCGCTCGATGCCTTCGCCGAGACCGTCACCGGTGAGAGCGGCGTGCTGGCGACTGTCGCCCGCCAGGTTCTCTCCCAGCTGGGCTTGGACTCCGAACCGGAGCTCATCGAGGCCCCTGACACCACCGTCATCGATGCCGTCGAGGCAGAGCTCGGCTCCGGCTGGCTCAAGTCCGTCACGCCTTCCTTCGATGCGAACAAGGCCGTGCTTTTCGACGATTCCTGGGCCATCGCCCGCGAGCGCCTCGCCCGCGTGGCGCTGGGTCAGGCCGAGTACCCGGTGGAGAGCTTCCGCGGTGCCGGCGAGGACCTGGCGCGTCAGGCCCGCTGGTGGAAGCATGAGGACATCGCGCAGGCCGCCGTGGACACCACCCCCGGCGCGTTCGCCGGTGAGGTTGCCCTGGTCACGGGTGCTGCCCCTGGTTCCATCGCCACCGCGCTGGTGGAGCGCCTGCTGGAGGGCGGCGCGACCGTCATCATGACCGCTTCCCGTGTCAGCCAGGCCCGCAAGGAATTCGCGCGCACGCTCTACGCCGAGCACGGCGCTGCCGGTTCCGCCCTGTGGCTGGTCCCGGCGAACCTGTCGAGCTTCCGCGATATCGACGCGCTCATCGACTGGATCGGCACCGAGCAGCGCGAGTCCGTGGGCAACGAGGTCAAGATTCTCAAGCCTGCGCTGACCCCGACGCTGGCCTTCCCCTTTGCCGCGCCGAGTGTCGCCGGTTCGCTGGCGGATGCCTCCGGAACGACCGAGACGCAGGCCCGCCTGCTGCTGTGGTCCGTCGAGCGCACCATTGCGGGGCTGGCGAGGTTGAGCCAGGGGGACGTCGACAAGCGCTGCCACGTCGTCCTTCCGGGCTCGCCCAACCGCGGCACCTTCGGCGGCGACGGCGCCTACGGCGAGGTCAAGGCCGCGCTCGATGCCATCCTCAACAAGTGGAAGGTCGAGGCCGGCTGGCCGCAGGGTGTCACCCTGGCGCAGGCCAAGATCGGCTGGGTGGCTGGCACGCACCTCATGGGCGGCAACGATGGGCTGGTGCCCGCCGCCGAGAAGGCCGGTATCAAGGTGTGGAGCCCGGAGGAGATTTCCACCGAGCTCATGGATCTGGCCAGCGCCGACTCGCGCGCGCAAGCAGCGCATGCCCCGGTGGAGAAGGACCTCACCGGTGGCTTGGAAGGCTTCTCCCTCACCGAGCTTGCTGCCGGTGCGGAAACCGCTAACGCAGTTCCGCACGAGGATAAGGACGCCCCCGCGACCATCACCGCGCTGCCCAACCAGGTACAAGCAGTACAGCCTGGGCTGGAGGAAGAAGTTGGCCAGGTCACCACGGATCTGGAGGACATGGTGGTCATCGCCGGTATCGGCGAAGTCTCCTCGTGGGGCTCCGGCCGCACGCGCTTCG
Organism: Corynebacterium sp. HMSC065D07; assembly: GCF_001810695.1. Lineage (NCBI taxonomy): Bacteria > Bacillati > Actinomycetota > Actinomycetes > Mycobacteriales > Corynebacteriaceae > Corynebacterium > Corynebacterium sp. HMSC065D07. Next base: position 36,165 of record NZ_KV802432.1, on the reverse strand, counting down.
AGGCCGAGTTTGGCCTGCAGCGCGATGGTTCCGCAGAACTGACCGCCGCCGGTGTGCTGGAGCTGGCGTGGATGACCGGACTGGTGGAATGGCGCGAGGATCCGCACCCGGGCTGGTTCGTGGTGGAGAGCGATGAAGAGATCGCCGAGGAGGACGTCTTCGAGCGCTTCCGCGATGAGGTCGTCGCACGCTCCGGTGTGCGCACGCTGACGGATAAGTACCACCTGACCGACCGCGGCTCCATCGATCTCACCACTGTCTTCCTCGACCGTGACGTCACCTTCACCGTGGATTCGGAGGCCACCGCCCGCGATATTCAGGACGCGGACCCGGAGTTCGTCAGCATCGTCGAGGCGGACGGCGAATGGCAGGTCACCCGCCGCCAGGGTGCCACCGTTAAGGTGCCGCGCAAGGCCACGCTGACCCGTACCGTCGCCGCGCAGATGCCGGATGACTTCGACGCCGCCAAGTGGGGAATCCCGGAGCACATGCTCGATTCCCTGGACCGCATGGCGGTGTGGAACCTGGTCAGCGCAGTGGATGCCTTCACCCAAGCCGGTTTCTCCCCGGCAGAGCTGCTGCGCTCCATTCACCCGGGTCAGGTAGCTACCACGCAGGGCACCGGTATCGGTGGCATGGAATCCCTGCACAAGGTCTTCGTCACCCGCTTCCTCGGTGAGGAGCGCCCGTCCGACATCCTGCAGGAGGCCCTGCCGAACGTCATCGCGGCGCACACCATGCAATCCCTGGTGGGCGGCTACGGTTCCATGATTCACCCCATCGGCGCCTGCGCTACCGCGGCGGTCTCGATTGAGGAGGCCGTGGACAAGATTGCCCTGGGCAAGGCCGATGTGGTCGTGGCCGGCGGTATCGACGATGTCCAGGTGGAATCCCTCCAGGGCTTCGGTGACATGAACGCCACCGCGGAGACCGCGAAGATGACTGCCAAGGGAATTGATGATCGCTTCATCTCCCGCGCCAACGACCGCCGCCGCGGCGGCTTCCTCGAAGGCGAAGGCGGCGGCACGGTCCTGCTAGTTCGCGCCTCACTAGCAGCCGACTTAGGACTGCCGGTGCTCGCGGTGGTCGCGCACGCTGCCTCCTATGGCGACGGCGCCCACACCTCCATCCCGGCCCCGGGCCTGGGTGCGCTGGGCGCTGGCCGCGGCCGGGAGAACTCCCGCCTGGCGCGCTCGCTGCGCGGTCTGGGCCTGACGCCAAACGACGTCAGCGTCCTGTCCAAGCACGACACCTCCACCAACGCCAACGACCCCAACGAGTCGGAGCTGCACTCCCTGCTGTGGCCGGCGATTGGGCGCGATGAGGACCAGCCGATGTTCGTCATCTCCCAGAAGACGCTCACCGGCCACTCCAAGGCGGGTGCCGCGCTCTTCCAGACCGGCGGCATCATCGACGTCTTCCGCACGCACCGCATCCCGGCGAATGTGTCCCTGGACTGCGTCGACCCGCTCATCGCCCCGAAGGCGCCGAACCTGGTGTGGCTACGCTCCCCGCTGGACCTCGCTGCGGCGGGCCACAGCGTGAAAGCAGCGGCGCTGACCTCGCTCGGCTTCGGCCACGTCAGCGCGCTCATCGTCTACGCCCACCCAGGCGTGTTCGAGCAGGCCGTGTCCCAGCAGTGCGGGGCGGATGCCGCCGCCCAGTGGCGTGAGCGCGCCGAGCAGCGCCTGCGTGCCGGCCGCGCCCGCTTCGAGGCCGGCATGCTGGGCCGCGCCCCGCTCTTCGAGGTCATCGAAGGCCGCCGCCTCCCGGCACGCGACGCCAAGGCCGCCGAGATTGCCATGCTTCTCGACGACTCCGCGCGCCTCACCGAAGACGGCACCTACCCCTCCGCCTAAGGCGCAGATCCCCTAACAGCAAGCCCTAAGAACAAGCCGAGGACGTCCGCTAAGAAGCGAGCCTCCTCGGCTTCTTTTCTACCTGTGCCCCTCGCCTCGTGATAGTTTTCGCATAAGGCACCGTTTACTTGATTGCGAGACTTCCACGAACCAGAGGACGAAGCATGGATATTGAAAAATTCCTCATGACAGCTGTCGGCTCACTCAGCGTCATTTCCCTTATCGGGTGGCTCTCCGCTGACTACGAGTGGTCAACCAGGGCCACAACGGTAATGGGGTTTGGATTCCTTATCTCAGCACTGATTGACAAGCGCAGGCAAGAAAAGGCCGCGGGCCAACGCCGGGTTCCAGAAGAGTCTGTGCAGTAACCGCCCGGCTTCACAACTGCCCTATCTGCCAAACTTATCGCCGATCCATGCAACGCGGGGGCAAGGTTTTGGCATCTAGGCGCGTTCTTCCTCTGATTCCTCCGCCTGCTCGTCCTGCACCTGCCGCGCATTATCTGAAATCTCACGTGCCCTCTGCTCCAAGCTCTCCTGGGCGCGGGCCTGGGCTTGGGATGAATTCTCGGCGCGCGGCGGAGCTTGGATGAAACGCTCGGAGTGCAATCCCAGCTGCAGCTCCTTAGCGCGCAGCACCTCGGCATCTATCTTGATGCCGACGATGAGCACAGTGTTCATCAGCCACATTGCCACGAAGACCGCCATGACGGTACTCAGCGCACCATAGGCGCTGGCCGCAGCAAGGTACTTCAGGTAGAGACCCACCAAACCCCAGGACACAACCGTGCCCACGAGCGCCACGATGGAACCGTAGGTAATCCACCTAAAACGCCCCGGCCGCACGTTGGGGCTGAAGTGATAGAGCACCGCGATAAGCGTGAGAACCACAACCACGGTGACTGGGAAGCGCAGCCAGTTCCACACCGGGAGAAAGATTCGCACCAGGTACGTGGCGGCATCTTCTAGTCCTACGTTGCGAGCAAGCGGAATCAGCCCCTCATTAAGAACTGCATCACGCAGTAAGTTGGCAAAAAGCACGATGACCGCGCCCACCACGATGACTGCTGTCAGCCCCCACATCAGCGACCAGGTCCGGATGATGCCGCGACCTTCCACCCGGCCGTACACGGTATTGGCTGTGCGTGAGAAGGCCCGCACATACGCCGAGGCAGAAAACAGCGAAATGGCCAGGGAGATGATCAAGGCCAACGTACCCTGCGCGCTGGAGCCAATAATCGTCCCGACGACCGTATGTGCTTGCTCAGAAAGCGAACCTGGGACGTACTGTTCGACGAGCTCAGAGGTCAGTTGCTCCACTTCCGCTTGGCGGGAGGAGAAGATGAGCGTGACAATGGAGTAGGCGGCCAGTACCGTTGGTGCAAAAGCCATGAGCGTGAAGTAGGTCATCCCGGCGGCGCGGTCCATGAAGGCATCGTGGAAGAAGTCATTCCACGTACGGCGGATGACCAGCCCCCAGCTTGCCTTGCGCAGACGGTTGCCTTTGGCGAGGGGGTTGTGTTCTTCATCGTGGCCCTGGACCTCCAGGACGGTCGGGCCTTTAAACGGCACGATTGTCTCCGGCTCCTCGGCCGACATAGCGTTGCCGTCAATCTCCTCTTCGCTCATATCTGACCAGCGTATGCGGCACAGCGCGCATTCAGGGGAAGGACACTCGGGCCACAGCCAGAGCCGTGGTTACACTGGGGAGGCATGACTGAGAAGAACACCGAGACCAAGATCAACGTAAAGTCCTTCGAGCTCGATCACCGGCTTGTCGCCGCCCCCTATATCCGCGTCGCCGACCGCACCGACCTGGGCGGCGGGGTCGAGATTATCAAGTATGACCTGCGCTTCTGCCAGCCCAACAAAGAGCACCTCGGTACCGAAGCACTGCACTCGGTCGAGCACATGATGGCCAACTTCATGCGCAACTACACCGACAAGCTCATTGGTTTTGCCCCGATGGGCTGCCGCACCGGCTTCTACGCCATCACCAACGGCATGGAGCAGGATGAGCTGCTCCGCGCTGTCGAGGGCGCGCTCAATGACATCCTCAATGCCACTGAGGTTCCCGCCGCCAACGAGGTGCAGTGCGGCTGGGGCGCCCACCACTCACTCGAAGGCGCGCAGGAGGCCGCACGCAACTTCCTCGCGGCCAAGGAAGAGTGGCTCAACGTCATGGCCTAAATGGCCATGACATCGGGGGCGGCGGCCCACCCGTCCTAGGACTCGAGGCGTCGGATCTGGGTGCGGGCGACGAACAGCCCGGCGACGCCAAGCCCCAAAACACTCGCCATCAAGGTGCAACGTGCTGCGCTGAACTCCGCGAACAGTCCAGGGATCAATAGGATCGCCGCCACGCAGAGAAGGCTCGAAGCAAAGAGGAGGATGGCAAAGAGTACGTCTTTGGGGATGTACATGCGAGGTCCTTTCTAGGCAGCTAGTGACTGCCTGCGGCGAACTAGTAATTCAACGCTATTTTAAATATTTCGCACTTATATTTCTACCCCTAGCCAGATGGGCTCCGGCTCCAACGTCACGCCGAAGGCCTTCTGTACCCCGGCGCGGATGTCGCGGGCCAGCGCAACGATATCGTCGGCGGTGGCCTCACCGCGGTTGGTCAGCGCCAGGGTGTGCTTGGTGGACAAGGTTGCCTTCGCGCCTGACTCTTCACCTGGGTAGCCCTTGGCAAAGCCGGCGCGCTCGATGAGCCACGCGGCGGAGAGTTTTTCCATCTTCCCCGACGTGGTGCCGCTTGCCGGCACCACGTGTCGCGGCATGCGGTAAGCATCCTCGTCGCCGCGGGTGGCGCGGACTGCTTCCTGGATGGAATCGGCAAGCTCGGGCTCGACGATGGGGTTGGTGAAGAAGGAACCGGCCGACCATGTGTCGTGGTCTTCTGGGTCAAGCACCATGCCCTTGCCGCGGCGCAGCTTCAATACGTCCTCGCGGACGTCGGCCACGGGGCGGCGCTCACCAGGGTTCTGGGTGAGCTGGCCAAAGCGCAGGGGCCTCGACAGGCCGTCGGTAGTCAGCTGCAGCTCAATAGCCAGCACCACGCCGCGCCCGGTGAACTTCAGGTTGGAGTAGCGATAGGCCAACTCCAGGTCCGCGGCCGGCACCCACGTCGCGGTCTGGGTAGCGCGCTCGTAGAGATAAACCTGCGTGAGGACGTCGGAGGTCTCCGCGCCATAGGCGCCGACATTCTGCACCGGCACGGCACCCGCATTGCCCGGAATCCCGGAAAGGCACTCGATGCCGCCCAGGCCGCAGTCCACGGACAAAGCCACGACGTCATCCCACACCGCGCCCGCATCAGCGCGCACGAGGCCGCTGGCCACGGAGACGTCGATGTCCTCGAAGTCGAGGATGACCACCACGACATCCAGCTGACCTTCCGCCACCACGAGGTTGGAGCCGCCGCCGACGACGAGGTAGTCCTGGGAGGCGTCGTCAAGCGCTGCCAGCGCAGCGATGGCGGCCTCAGCGCTGGCGCAGCGCACCGTCACCAGCGGGGCACCGCCGATGCGCAGCGTCGTGAGATCGGCGAAGGTGGTCTCGGAATCAAGCGTGACTCCGTCAATATCAGCGAGGGTCAGGAATTTATCTAGCACGTCTACCAAGGTAGTCTGTAACTCATGTCAACCCGTAGCGAAAACACCGTGATCATCAACCAGCCCATCGATAAGGTGCACAAGGCACTGTCCACCCAGGAGTACTGGGACTTCATCGTGGCCAAGCTCTCCCCGGAACCGGGCACCGTGCACGAGTTCACCGGCAACACCGCCGTGCTCTACGAGATTCTTCCGACCTCCCTCCTCCCGGAGGCCGTCCGCGCTATGGTCTCCCAGGACCTCAAGGAAAAGCGCACCGTGACCATCGGCGAGGTTGTCGATGATCAGATGTCCGTCTCCTTCACCGCTGACGTCAAGGGCACCCCGGTCGACTTCAAGGGCGACATCACCTACAAGGGCCAGGGCGAGTCCACCGCTCTGGATTACGTCTCTGAGGTTTCCGTCAACATCCCGATGATGGGCGCTGCCATCGAACCGAAGGTCGCTGAGGCTCTGCAGGAGCTCTACACCAACGAGGGCAAGCTCACCGAAGAGTGGATCTCCAACAACCTCTAAACAGCTCTCTACAACGCAGTTGTTGCCATGGCCGATCACGCGCATAACCTGAAGGCTCAGGAAAGCGCTGGTCGGCCTTTTGGCGTTATTACCCGCGGCACCACTAATCCCAACCGCCTGCGCCGCTGCGATCGCTGGATGGTGGCGCACCCGGAAATCTCCTCGCTGCTGCGCTCCACGAGTAAGCCGCTGGCGCTCGACGTCGGCTACGGCGCCTCCCACACCACCACGGTGGAGTGGGCCGGCTGGCTGCGCAGCGTTAATCCTCATACCCGGGTGACGGGTCTGGAGATTTCCCCCGAGCGCGTCCTGCCGCCGCGCGATGGCGTGACCTTTGAGCTCGGCGGCTTCGAGCTGGCCGGCTACCACCCGCAGCTGGTGCGGGCCTTCAACGTGCTGCGCCAGTATGACGTGGACCAGGTGGAGAAAGCCTGGAACACCGTGAACTCGCGCTTGGCCCCCGGTGGGTTCTTCGTGGAGGGAACCTGCGACGAGCTGGGGCGCAGGGCGGCCTGGGTGCTTCTCGACGCCTCCGGCCCACGCACCCTAACCCTCGCCTGGGATCCCTTCGACGTTGCGCGCCCCAGCGATATCGCGGAGCGCCTGCCCAAAATCCTCATCCACCGCAACGTGCCGGGTGAGCCGATCCACGAGCTCTTGCAGGCAGCCGACGCCGCCTGGGACCGCGCCGCCGGCTGGTCTCCTTATGGCCCGCGAGTGCGCTGGCGCATGGCGCGCGAAGAACTCCGGCACACAGTTCCCATCCATCCGGTACACCGCCGCCTGCGGGATAACGTGCTCACAGTGGATTGGAACCTGGTAGTTGGCCATCTTTAAGCCGGTGCGCCACACTAGTAGTCATGGCTTCTTCTAAATCTTCCGCCTCGACGGCCTGGAAAATCTTCATTGGCGTACTCGTGGTACTCCTGCTCATCATCCTGGTAGCTGAGCTCGGCCTGCGCTGGTTCTTAGGTTCACAGATGAAGAGCCAATTCACCGAGTCCGCCAAGGAACAGGGCGTGGAGACATCTGAGGAACCGGAGGTGAGCTTCGGTGCTAGCCCCATGATCTTTGGCATGCTCAACGGCAAGATTCCGCAGATGGATATGAAGACCCCGTCCACGCTGAAGATTGATGGCACCAACATCGCTGGCCAACCGGCTGCGGATGTCCACGTCGAAGACATGACGCTGTCCCAGGAGCCAGTCGCGGGCACTCTGCGGGCCTCGACGACGGTCCCGGATCAGTTCCTGCTTGCCAGCTTCCAGAAGGCCATTGCTGAGCAGTCCGGCTATGATGCCTTGGGCAACCTCGTGGTCACCGCGATTGCCGCCAACGATGCCGAGGATGACCTCGAGGTGGAATTCGCCGGTGGCCTGGCCACGCTCTCGCTCAAGCCGGAAGCTCGCGACGGCAAGCTCGCCATCGATGCGAAGGAAGCATCGCTCTTCGGCTTCGACCTGCCGGAGCAGGCAACCTCCGCGATTTCGAATGCCTTGGCCGAAGGCATGGAGGAACAGCTCGCGGGACAAAAGCTCACCTTTGAGTCCGTGGACGTCGGCGCTGGCGAGCTCACGCTGACCCTCATTGGCCACGACGTCCCGATGAGCGAGCTCGATTCCGCCACGGCACCAGCACCGGAATCGGCACCGGCCAACTAAGGCTTAAGAATTAGAGCGCAGGCACTCTACGGTGAGCTGCGTGTCTAGGTCTTCGTCGTCTGAAACGACGGACCCCGGATCAACAAGGGATTGATAGCCCGCCTGCTCCGCCAGGCGGGCTATTTCTTTAAGCGGCAATCGCGAGTCTTCGGGAAGAATGAGCCCTAAACGCACGGGCAGCGGGCAGGCCTCGCGGAGGGTGACGAGCTCGGAGAGGAGCGAGGTGGCGTCGCCAAGCAGTGCATCCACCGCAACCCACACCTCTGCGGCGCCTGATTGCACGGCCAGCCGCGCCTCCGCCGCCTTCACCAAAGAGTGGTGGCGCCCAGTGGGATAGCCGGCGACGGCAATGACGTGCTCGGCGCCCTCGGCGGCAAGCACATGGTGCGGGGAGACAAGCACTCGCTGCTGCCCCGCGGATTGGGTCCGCACCTCCTCCAGGGAGGCCTCAAGCAGATTCAGCATTAGTAGGAATAATCGCCGTTGATGATGGCCTTGAGCTGCGGGCGCACATCAAACCAGTACACGCCGGTGATGATGGCGCCAATCCAGCTAACGAAAGGCAGCGGCAGGTTCATCACCAGGGCGGAACCGACGAGCAACCCGACCCATACCCATTTGTTCTGGCGGTCACCGGCGCGGAAGGCATCCTCCCGCGTCATCGCCGCTAGGACGGCACCGATGAGGGCAAAAAGGGATACCGCCATAAAAATGTACTGCGGTATCGACGAAATAATATCTAGAAAAGTGTGCATTAATTAGTTCTCGTCAACGACTTCGCCGTCGATGACATCGTCGTTCGGCTTTGCTGCATAGGGGTTGCGCGGGCTCTGCGGCTCCTGCGGCTGCTGACCCGCCGCGCGCTGCTCCTTGGCGTTGTTGATAGCGCCCTGAACTCCCTCACGGGTCTCATTGAAGGCGGTGTTGAAATCCTCACGAGCCTTCACGAAGGACTCCGAATTGCGGGTCTCGCGTGCAGCGGAGGACACAGACTCCCCGATGTTCTTGGCCGTGGAGGTCACGCGGTCAAAGAAGGACTCTTCCTTCGCGGTGCCATCACCCATGCCCGCCGCATCAGCGGCGCGGGCAATGCGTTCCGCCTGCGCGTTCTGGGCCTGGTTCTGGCGCTCTTCCTTGAAACGGCCACCAAAATCCTTGGCCACATCAAAAGCAGAGGAACCGGCATTCTTGATTGAGTCAAATACGGACATGGTCGTCACTCCTTGTTAGACGCCAAAAAGCAGATGATTAACAGTGTAGATAACCAACCCAGCCAGTGCACCCACGACCGTGCCGTTGAGGCGAATGAACTGCAGGTCCTTGCCCACCATGAGCTCGATATTCTCGGAGGCCTCCTGGGCATCCCAGCGCTTAATGGTCTCCGGGATAATCGCGATGATCTCCGGTGCGAACTTCTCCACCGCGTAGCGCGCGGCCTTGTCCACGAACGCATTGGCCTGGGCCAGGAACTCCGAATCTTCCAGCAGGCGGTGCGCCAATTCTTTCACCTTGGCGGTCATCTTCTGGCGCAGGAAGGACTCCGGGTCGGTGAGCTGTTCAATGAGCGTGGAGGAGACCGTCGCCCACATTGCCGCCGGGGCCTTCTGCGCCTGATCGGAAGTCAGCATTTCCTGCTTGATTCCCTCGATGCGCCCGCGCATATCTTCATCCCACTGCAGGTCCGAGGACAACTTGGACAGGTTGCGGCGAATGGCCAGGCGGGCCTCGTGGTTGCCGTTGCGGCGGACCTCATCGGCGAACTCCACGAGCTCGGCGTAGACCTTCTCCCCCACCATCTCGCGGGCAAAGCGCGGCGCCCAGCCGGGCATGCGCTCATCGATGGCGGTGACCACCGTGGATTCCATGCCGAGGATCTTTCCGTGCGCCCAGTCAATGAGGTCATCTTCCAACGGCCGCGCCTTGCCTTCCGCGATATAGCCCTCCAACAGACGGCCCAGCGGCGGGCCCCACTCGGGTTCTGCCAGACGGTCCATGACCTGGGTGCGGATGAATTGCTCTGCCTCCGCCGGGTCTAGGTCCGCGACCACGCTGGCGGCGCGCTCACCAATCCACGCGGAGACCTCCTCCGCCCGCCCAGGCTCCACGCCCTGGCGCGCCAGCCACAGCGGTAGCTCCGCCTCCCGCACCTTGGCGCTGAGCGCATCCGCGGTGAGGAAGTTCTCCTCCACGAAATCCTTGAGCGCATCACCCACGCGGTCCTTGTTGTTGGGGATGAGCGCGGTGTGCGGGATGGGCAGCCCCATCGGCCGGCGGAACAGCGCGGTCACGGCGAACCAGTCCGCCAATCCACCGACCATTCCTGCCTCCGCCGCCGCGCGCACGTAGCCCACCCAGACGGGAGCCCCGCTTGCCGACGCCTGCCACCACGAGCACCCCAAAAAGATCACCGCCGCACCAATCAGGAAGGACAGCGCAATCGCCTTCCAGCGGCGCAGGTCCGCCCGGCGCGCCTCCTGGTTTCCTGGCTGCGGCACAAACGACGTCTGCGACGCCGACGTTTCCCGAGCCGGCTCAAGCCCTGCGTCTGCGCGGTGCGTCATGGGTTGGTTCTCCTTGGGTCTGCGTAATGATGGGGAATAGTGAATCCATCAATCAACATTAGTGGGCGTACCGGACACATTCGATAGCCACCAACACTAAGATCGACTCCTAGCTTTATGAACGCCTGCCTGCCGAGGGCCCGTTTGTGGTTCCGTAGATGAACCGTCCGGCATCCAACGCCTGCTGATCAAAGAAACCGAACCTAACCGCCAGCACGCCTTTCGCCTTCTGGTGATTACGGGAAGTGGCGGTCATGAACACCACACCCGCCATCAACTCGGCGAGCTTCTCCGGTGTCACCCAGTTGGATGATTCCTCGGTGTGGTCGTTGTCGATGTCGATGTCCATCACGACACAGTCCGAGGAAATGAAGCTCGCAGACGAGCGCCGGTCGTTGGTGTAGGCGGCGGCGACGTGATCCAACCTGGCCACCTGCTCCAGCCCGGCTTGGTCGGTGATCTGGTGGTGGTTCGGGATGTCCATCTGGTGAGCCCAGTCGATCTCGGCGCGCTGAATCGCTTTCAGCGCCCGGTAGCAGGTCGGGTCGGGGTATCCTTCGACGTTCTTCTTCGGTATTCCGATATCAAGAAGCGCAGTGGTGGTCATCTGGCGTCCTCGCCTTCACGCTCGACCACCGGCAGCAGGCCACGGATGTTCTTCAACAGATCATAGATGAACAGGCGGCCTTTCTGCGTCCAGTACATGCGGGTGCAGGTCTTGCCCTCGTCGTACTCGTACGTCTTGGACTGGGTGTAACCCTTCTCAGCAAACTTGGCGTAGAGGAACCAACGCCCGGACTGGTGAAACTGCACCTGCTCTCCGCGCAGAATCTGGTTGAGCTTCTTCGCCGACAGGCCGTAGTCCTTGGCGATCTCGGTGGTAGTGATAAGCGACGGCGACGCCAGCACCACGTCGCAATAGGACACCTTCGCTGATGAACCTGACCTGCTGGATGCCACCAGGCTTTTCAAAGGGGTAGTGATTCACGACCCCCTTGCAGTGACGCACCAGGGCATCTTTCGTGTTGGCGTAGCCGAGAGCGGTTGCCACGTCCTTGCCGTAGAACAGGACCTGCCCGCCCGAGGTGATGGTTCGGATCGTACCGAACTCGTGGTTGGTGAACGCATGTAGCGCGGTAGCCATGATCGACGTCTTTTCCAAGAGCCGGGTAGACAATCGCGGGCACGAAATGCGCCAAGCTCTCACCTGTCAGGCACGGCAGGCACCGAAACCGGACACGGTGCGAGGAAGGCTCTCGCCCCATACGCCCCCGAGCACCGACAAATCCGGACGGGTCAGAAGGCACACTGGTGTGTGAACGTACCGATGGCCCCGTGCCCCGTGCTCTTGCTTCGGCGTCATCAACCAGGTAGCTTTGCAATCAACATGACCGGTTCCGCTGCCCGCCTCGGTGGGAGTCCAGGGCCGGTCTTCGTTTTTGTATCAAACAGGGGTGCGCGTGGAGCAGGTGAAGCAGTTCAAGACCTACGGTGAACAAACACCGAGCCCTAGCCGGGATCAAAGGCTATGAAACCGACCTTGTTAACTTGCCTGCTAACGAGGTAATTGGATATTACCGCAGGTTATTCAACATTGAGAAATCGTTTCGGATGTGGAAATCAGACCTGAAAGCACGCCCAAACTACGCCAGGAAACAAGACTCGGTCACCGCACATCTCAACATTGGTGGCGAAACCATCCACGCCGCCGTACCACTACCCCCGGAAATCCAAACCCTCGTCAACACCATCACCGCCCCAACCCTTCGGCACTAATTTGAGCCAAGTCAGGTTAGTGTTCGCGTCGCTCCCTGCGGCGCCATTCACGCGTATGGCGCCGTAGGGGCGTCGTCAAGCGCCCGCTCCCCCTCACCCTGCGCATCCATCCCAAACGCCAACAACCCCAACCTCCTCACATGGTCTCCCATGTGTGTTTGGAGGTGGGGGTTGTGGTGGTGTCAGTACAGAAACTTAGGCGTTCAACGTCCTAGGAGGTGCCTAGTTGATGCGGCCGGTTTCCTTGCGGTACTGGCGGTAGTAGCGGCGGCCGAAGTGGACGGAGCTGACTGCCAGGATGGCAACAACGACGAGCGCGATAGCGCCGACGATGATGTTGATTTGGTAGTCAGCACCAGCGGTGCCCTCCGGGTAGAGCCACGTACCGAGGCCCCAAATGAGGATGCCGGCTGCCGGCAGGAGCGAGAGAATCAGGCCCATGCCCACCCAGGTGGAGGTGCGCAGCAACGAAGAGTGCGGTGCACCGTAGGATACGGGCTCGTAGCCCTCGATGTAGGAGTCCTGGATCTTGCCGGAGAACTCCGGGTAGGTCTCGCTGTGGTGATCAGCTACTGCCGGGTTGAGGTCGCTCATGGCTGAAACTTTCTCTCGTTCCTGTTAATCCTGTGAATGACTATAGCTTAGTCGTCCTTGCCGCGGAAAGCAGCACGTGCACGTTCGCGGGTAACCGCGGAAACCGCGGTCAGCGGCACACCAGCCGGGCACACATCAGCACACTCGCCGTAGAGCGAGCAGTGGCCGAAGTTCTGCTCCAGATCGTCCACCATGTTGCGTGCGCGGCGGCCACGCTCTTCCTTGCCCAGCGGCATGAGGGAGAGGTGAACCAGCTTTGCGCCGGTGAACAGGTGGGCAGCACCGTTCGGGCAGGATGCCACGCAGGCACCGCAGCCGATGCAGGCAGCGTGATCCAGGGCGTACTCGGAGGTCTCGTGGTTGATGTGCAGGGTGTCAGCATCCGGAGCGGTACCCGCATCCATGGATACGTAGCCGCCCTGCTCCATGACGTGGTCCAGCTTGGAGCGGTCCACGATCATGTCCTTGATCACCGGGTAGGCAGCGGAGCGGAAAGGCTCCAGCTTGATGGTGTCGCCGTCCTTGAACTGGAACAGGCGCTGCTGGCAGGCCGGGGTGTTCTGGCCCGGGCCGTGCGGGCGGCCGTTGACCAGAAGGCCACAGGTACCACAGATGCCCTCACGGCAGTCGGAAGCGAATGCGAACGGCTCCTTGCCGGCCTCGATGAGGCCGTCGTTGACGTGGTCGAGCAACTCCAAGATGGACATCTGCTCGGCGGCGTCGTCAACCTGCACGGTTTCGAACTTGCCTTCTTGCGTCGGTCCGGCTTGACGCCAGATCTCAAGTGTCAGTTTCATTACTTGTAGTTCCTTGTCATCAGCGGGATCGAATCAAAGTACAGCGGCTCGGCGTGGCGGATGAACTCGCCCTCAGCAGCGCCCGGCTCCCATGCGGAAACGAAGCACCAGTTCTCGTCATCACGCTCGGCCTCGCCGTCCTCGGAGAGGTGGTCATCACGGAAGTGAGCGCCACAGGACTCGTCGCGGTCGAGAGCGTCAATGCACATGAGCTCGCCCAGGTCGATGTAGTCAGCAACACGCAGACCGTACTCGAGAACCTGGTTCATGTCATTGGCGTCGCCAGTAATGCGGACGTTAGCCCAGAATTCCTTGCGCAGTGCGCGAACCTTCTCGATGGCAACCTTGAGGTCCTCGACGTTACGGGACACGCCACAACCCCAGTAGAGGATGTCACCCAACTGGCGGTGGTAGTACGCCGGGCCGTGCGGATCCTGCCCCTGGATGGACATGAGGCGGTCGATGCGAGCCTGTGCGCGAGCAACAGTCTCGTTGGCCTCTGCCGAGTCCTCAGCCAGCTTGGCCTCACCCAGGTGGTGGGCCAGGTAGTTCGGGATGGTGAACGGCAGGGTGAACCAGCCGTCGACGGAAGCGGACAACAGGGAGTTAGCACCCAGACGGTTCGCACCGTGGTAGGTCCAGGAGCACTCACCGGCGGCGAAGAGGCCGTCGATGGTGGTCATCTCGTTGAAGTCCGTCCACAGGCCGCCCATGGTGAAGTGGCAGGTCGGAGCGATACGCATCGGGGTCTCATAAGCGGACTCACCGATGGCCTCTTCGTACATTTCGATGAGGTTGGAGTAGCGCTCGCGGATCTTGTCCTTGCCCAGGCGCTCGATGGCGTCGCGGAAGTCCAGGTACACGGAGTTGTGCAGCGGACCAACGCCCAGACCCTTGTTGATCTGCTGGGAGATGGCGCGGGAAGCCACGTCACGCGGGACGAGGTTACCGAAGGCCGGGTAGCGGCGCTCCAGGAAGTAGTCGCGCTCCTCTTCCGGAATCTCATTGGCAGGACGGTCATCCTTCTCCTTGATCGGAGACCAGATGCGGCCATCGTTACGCAGCGACTCGGACATGAGGATGGTCTTGGACTGCCACTCGGAGTTGACCGGCAGGCCAGTCGGGTGGAACTGGATGAATGCCGGGGAAGCCAGGTAAGCACCGTTCTCGTACGCACGCATCATGGCGCCGGCGTTCGAGTTCTTGGCCAGCGTGGACATGTGGTAGACGTTGCCGTAACCGCCGGTACCGAGGATGACTGCGTGGCCGGTGAAGGCCTTGAGCTCGCCGGTGATGAGGTTGCGGGTCACGATGCCGCCGGCGCGCTTCTTACCACCGTCGGTGTAAGTGATGATGTCCTGCAGGTCGTGGTGAGCGAAGAGCTCCACGTTGCCTAGGCCAATCTGGCGGTAGAGCGCAGACGTGGTGGACAGCTGCAGCTGCTGGCCTGTTTGGCCACGGGTGTAGTAGGTACGGGAGACCTGCACACCACCGAAGGAACGGGTAGCCAGGGTGCCGCCGTACTCGCGAGCAAACGGAGCGCCGATGGCGTTCATGTGGTCGATGACGCGGATGGACTCATAGGCCAAGCGCCAGCAGTCGGACTCGCGGCAGCGGTAGTCACCACCCTTAACGGTGTCCTTGGTGTGGCGGTAAGCGGAGTCGTTATCCACCTTCTTGTGGCGGGAGGAGTTCACACCACCCTGCGCAGCAATGGAGTGCGCACGGCGCGGTGAATCGTGGTAGGTGAAGACCTTGACCTTGTAGCCCAACTCGCCGAGAGCAGCGGCGGCGGAACCAGCGGACAGGCCGGTACCGACAACGATGATCTCGAACTTGCGGCGGTTCAGCGGGGAGACGAGCTCCATGTGGTCCTTCTGGTAGCTCCACATGTCCTTCATCGGGACGCCGTGCGGCTCGTGGGACTCCAGGATGCGGCCCGGCTTAACGCCCGGGACGATGGACTGCGGGTGCGAGAAGTCAGGGTGCTCGCGCTTGAGTTCAGTGTTCGCGTTAGTCATGGGTTCAAAACTCCTTTAGCTGACCCAGCCCAGGGCGACGGACAACGGCATAACAATGTTTGCCAGGCACACGACGGCCGGGACGATGTACGCCAGGACAACAAAAACCTCGCGCCACTTTGCACCGGTGATGCCCAGGTCAGAAGCCGCAAGGCGGATACCGTGGGTCAGGTGCAGGAAGAGGCAGAGCATGGCGACGATGTAGACGATGGTCACCGGCCAGCGCGAGAAGGTTGCGATCATGTTGGCCTTAACGGCACCGTGAGCAAAAGCTTCTGCTGCAACCGGCTGGACACCAATCGTCAGGTCCAGAAGGTGGAAGATGATGAACAGGAGAAGCACGACGCCAGTAACCAGCATGCTCTTGGTGGCAAAGGAATCCATGCCGCCCATCAGGTTCGTGCGCTTGAACTTGCCGCGGGATGCCTTCGAGCGAGCAGTCAAAGCAAAAGCGCCGTAAATGTGAGCGATTACGCAGGCCAGCAGGACGATGCGAATGATCCACAGTGCGTGACCGCTCGGGATCAGTGGCTCACCAAGATTACGCAGGTAAGCGCCGTAGGCATCGAGAGCTTCCTGGCCGTCGTGAGCCGGCAAGTAAAGCTTCAGGTTGCCGGCCATGTGTCCCACAACGAAGAGCGCGAAGAACAGACCGGTAATTGCCATCGTCAGTTTCAAAGCCCAGGACGGAATTCCTGGCTTAGGACGAATCGTTTCATTAGTAATACGGCCGTGAGCGAGGGCTTCACGGTCAGGATTTTTTACAGACATGACACCTCCATTGTCGCCCTTACCTTACGCAGACCTTTGCGCTGACCACTAGTTATATCTTTGCTTTGCATACCCCCTCCCCCTCCTATGGTCCCCGTATTTAAACGAGTTAAGGCAAGGATCACCTTAGGCGCCACACCTCTTTGACCGCTCTACCTTGATCACTTCCTTTTACGCAATATTGAGCTTGCGAAAACATTTCACGGATGAGACTTTTGTCACAGGGTGTGGCCTGAGTGACGACCCTACCCCTTTAGGTGTCAAACTTTCGCTTGGTATACACCCCTATCGCCCGCTCGGCACCCCGCCAGCACCCCCACTTCGCAGCGGAGTTAAAATACTTCACACATTCCTTGCAAAACAATTGTTATGACCGAAAGGCACTAGGTAACCTAGCTCACATGAGCAAGACATACGTGGGTTCGCGCCTGCGCCAGCTGCGCCGCGAACGTGATCTCAGCCAAGCTACTCTCGCCGCTACGCTGGGGCTTTCAGCTAGCTACGTCAATCAGATTGAGCATGACGTGCGCCCCCTTACCGTCCCGGTCTTGCTGAAAATTACTGAAGCCTTTGGTGTGGATGCCACGTTCTTCTCCCGCGATGATGATTCACGTCTGCTTGCGGAAATCCAGGATGTCGTCCAAGACCAGGAAATCTGCCCCTCCCCCGTGGAGCTTCAGGAATTGTCCGAATTGGTCTACAACCACCCCACCGTCGCCCGCACGCTCGTGGATATCCACCGCCGCTACCGCAATATTCGTGACAAGCTCTCGCTCGCCACCGATACCCGACGCTCGGACGGGAACCAGGCGCTGTCCATGCCTCACGACGAGGTGCGGGACTTCTTTTATGCCCGGCAGAACTATCTCGACGAGTTGGATATCCACGCAGAGGAAACTGCCGCGGAGATCAACGTTATCCCTTTCCACATTCGCGACATTGAACAGGCACTTAATGAGCGGCTCACTTCCAAACACGGCGTGGAGATTCTCACCACCGATCGCATGGATGGCACCCTGCATCGCTTCGACAAGGAGAGTGGCACCCTTCGCCTTGCCAGCCGCCTGAGCGTGGGCCAGCGCGCCTTCCGTATGGCGGCAGAGTTGGGTTTCCTCGAGGCGGGCGCGCTAATCGACGCCCTCGTGGACGAAGAACCCTTCACCTCGGACGCCTCCATCAACCTGGCCAAGCGTGGAATTGCTAACTACTACGCCGCCGCCACACTGCTCCCCTACAGCCTCATCCACAGTGAGGCCGAGCAATCCGGGTATGACGTGGAGTACCTCTGCAACGTCTTTGGCGTGGGCTACGAGACAATTGCCTCGCGCCTCTCCACGCTGCAGCGCCCCAACAAGCGCGGAATCCCCTTTACTTTCGTGAGGGTTGATCGCGCCGGCAATATGTCCAAGCGCCAATCGGCCACGGGCGTACACTTTTCCAATTCCGGCGGAACGTGCCCGCTATGGAACGTGTATGAGTCCTTCGCCCGCCCCAACACCATCTCGCGTCAGCTGGCGCAGATGCCGGATGGCCGCAACTACCTCTGGATTTCACGGACGGTGAGCTACCCCCAGGGCCGTTTCGGCGATACCAATAAACTCTTCTCCATCGGCCTAGGCTGCGAGGCGCGCCACGCCAGCCGCACAGTCTATGCCCAAGGCCTCAACCTCGACGCCCTGTCTGCCGCAACCCCCATCGGCGCCGGCTGCCGCACTTGCCCTCGCCAGAATTGCGCTCAACGCGCCTTCCCGGCCATTAATGAAGAGCTGGTGGTCGACGCCCACCGTTCCGCCGTCGCACCGTATTAATCGGGAGCAATAACCAGGCAGTTTTCCGCTCTGGCCCCTACGTTTACCCCTATACCACCCTTTATATATTGCCAATAAAAAGCATTGTAATGGTTTTGGCTAGAAAAATTCATGGATTTTCCAGGGTTTGCTTGCTTATGGTGGGACGTGAACGATATCCCCTATCGAAAGGATTACCATTATGAGCAGCTTCGCTGGAAACTTCCTGGGCCAGATTCAGGGCCTTCTTGTATCCATCGTCAACGCACCGTTCGTTCTGTCCTCCAAGCTCTTCAGCTAAAGGAAGTAGCGCCACGGCACTAAACCAACGCTCCCCCTCAATCCCTTTGCCGGGATTGAGGGGGAGCGTTCTTGTTTTGGCTTCTCGCCTTGGCCTTAGAGGTTAATCATGTGGCCGCCGATACCCTCGGCAGCTTCCTTCATAGCCTCAGACAGCGTCGGGTGAGTATGAATGTTGCGTCCGATTTCCTCAGCGGTGAGGTCGAAGCGCTGCGCCAGGGTCAGCTCCGGCAGCAGCTCGGAAACGTTGGAGCCCACCATGTGGCCGCCGATGAGCTCACCGAATTCGCCGTCAGCAATAAGCTTGACGAAGCCCGCGGTCTCATTCAGGCCGGCCGCCTTGCCGTTAGCGGAGAATGGGAAGGTAGCGACCTTAATGTCGCGGTCAGCGAACTTCTCACGAGCCTGCTCCTCGGTGTAGCCGAAGGAGGCAACCTGCGGGTTGCAGAAGGTGGCGCGTGGCATATTCATGTAGTCACCCAGCAGCTGGGTCTCAGCGCCGGCGATGACCTCAGCGGCCACGACACCCTGTGCCTCAGCCACGTGTGCGAGCTGCAGCTTCGCGGTGACGTCGCCAATGGCGTAGATGCCCTCAACGTTGGTGCGCATGTAGTCATCGATGGCGATGGCGCCGCGCTCGGTGAGCTCAACGCCGGTGTTCTCCAGGCCGAAGCCCTCGGTACGCGGGGCGAAGCCAATGGAGACCATGCAGCGGTCCACAGTCAGCGTATCGGTCTTGGAGCCGTCCTTGGACTCAACCTCAACGGTGACATTGTCGCCATTGTCCTTGATGGCGGTGGTCTTGTAGCCGGTCAGGAGCTTCACGCCGAGCTTCTTGTATTCCTTGGCGATGGCCTTGGAGACATCCTTATCCTCGTTCAGCAGGACGCGGTCCATGAACTCCACGATGGTCACGTCCACGCCGTAGTTGGCCAGAACGTAAGCAAACTCCATGCCGATGGCGCCTGCGCCAACGATCACCATGGAATCCGGAGCCTCATCGTTGAGGATCTGCTCCTCGAAGGACACGATGTTGCCGCCGATTTCCACGCCCGGAAGGGAACGAACGACGGAGCCGGTGGCGATAATGCAGTTATCAAAGGTAATGGTCTTACCCTTGTCATCACCCTCAGTAATCTCGATGGTCTTGGCGTCCTTGAAGGAGCCCAAGCCATTGATCTCCGTAATCTTGTTCTTCTTCATCAGGTAGTGCACACCCTTGACAATGCCCTCCGACACCTTGCGGGAGCGCTTGTGTGCAACTCCGAAGTCGAAGGAAACATCGCCGGAAATACCGAAGGCCTTAGCCTCATGGTTGAAGGTATGTGCAACCTCAGCATTCTTAAGAAGAGCCTTGGAGGGGATGCAGCCCACGTTGAGGCAGACACCGCCCCAGTACTGCTTCTCAATAACGGCAACCTTCTTGCCCAGCTGGGCAGCGCGGATGGCGGACACGTAGCCGCCGGGGCCCGCGCCGAGTACTACAACGTCAAAATGTTCATTAGTCACGTTCTACAGGATACGTAACTTTATGCTCGCTGTCCCACCACCCCCGCCCTGCACCCGCCGGACAGCCCATAGCAGTCAGGATGCTTTAAACACCTTCGGGCAAAAATCAACCCTTAACCCCCAAGAAGGGGATTAAGGGAAAGAAAACGAGGGCACAGCCCTCAACAAACTATTTAGAACAGGCCCCAGTCCAAGGCAGCCTTCGAGGAGGTGGAGGAGCCAGAGTGAGCGATCTGGCCCAGCACCTGGTTGATGGAAACGAGGATGGTGTCAAAAAAGTTCATTCTTCTTCTTTCTGTTGTTGTTCTAGCGGCGCGTACGGCTTCATGCGGCGCCCTCCAGCGAGGCCACGGCGATGCAGGACGGTCGCCGCCAAAAGCGGTCACGGTACCTAGCCCCACTAACGAAGGAGACGGCCGTTGCGTTACATAGCCCACGAATAGGCACGGAAAGATTATGACACGGTTTTCACTTCAATACCACCATTCACTTTTATAACTTGGTATGTTTAGTCTGACTGCCCTTATCTTCGGGGGTGCTGGATTACCCATCTATCAGCGCTTTTGCCCATGTCAAGGGTGGTTTGTCCGGAGCATCTTTTAAACTTGCCCCTACACTTCCGCTCATCACTTAGAAAGCGAGATTCCATGAAGATTGCGCGCTCTCTCACGACGCTTGCGGCGGCCTCCGCCTTAGCCCTCGGCGCCGTCGTTTCCCCTATCGCCAGCGCATCCGACGTTAAACCGGAACAAATCAGCGGTGAGGCTACACCGTCCGATATTTCCGAGCTCGACCTTTACACCGAACTCGAGGAGTACCTGCCCAAGGATGAGGCCGGCAACCCATCGCCGTCCCGCGAACAGTATGAGGCTTCCTTCGACAAGCAGGTCACCTTTAAGAACGTCGACATCAAGAAAATCCCGGACAACAAAAAATGGATGGGCTACGTCTTCAAGTACTGGGATTACCGCCACAAGGTCAAGACCATCAAGGCCACCGCTCCTGCAATGGATAACCGCGACGTCCCCCTCGCAGTGATCACCCCGGACGGTACCTTTGATGCTTCCCGCCCGACCCTCTACTTGCTCAACGGTGCCGGCGGCGCCGAGCAGGGCATGGACTGGATTGTCTCCACCGTGGCCAAGGACCTTGATCCGAAGACGGAGAAGACTCAAGACCTCGTTCACTACTACGCCAACCGCAACGTCAACGTTGTCATCCCGCAGGCGGGCGCTTTCTCCTACTACACCGACTGGCTGACTACACCGGACCGCAGCTACCTCAAGGGCCCGCAGAAGTGGGAGACCTTCCTAACCAAGGAGCTTCCTGGCCCGCTGGAGAAGCACATTAACGGCAACGGCAAGCGCGGCATTGCCGGCATGTCCATGTCCGCTACCTCCTCGCTGGTGCTGGCCCAGCACAACCCGAACTTCTACGATGCCATCGGCTCCTACTCCGGTTGCGCTGCTACTTCGACGCCGCTGCCGAACTTCTACTCGCAACTCACGGTGAACCGCGGTGGCGGAAGCACCGAGCAGATGTGGGGACCGATGGGCGGTGACTACAACCGCTACAACGATGGCCTCATCAACGCCACGAAGAACAACATGGGCAACTCCAAGGTCTACGTTTCCGCCAACTCCGGTTTGGCTGGGGCAACTGACTTGGGCTCGTCCAAGATTGATGCCTTGGGCTCGTCCCAGGCCTTCAAGTCCTCCTCCACCCTCGTGGTTGAGGGCGGCGTCATCGAAGCAGCCATGAACGCCTGCACACATGACCTGAAGGCAAAGATGGAGCGCGAGGGCGTCGACGCGGTCTTTAACCTGCGCAACACCGGTACCCACTCCTGGCCGGGCTGGTTGGATGACGTCAACTCCTCCTGGCCTACCTACGCACGCGCCTTTGGCCTTCCCGTCGATCCAGCTGAGCCTGTAGCGACTGCGTATTCAGCAGATGCGGATTCGGACGCTAACGAAAAGGCCGCCGATGCCGATAGTCAGGATGCGAAAAAGGCGGAGGCGGAAGCAGACACCGAAGGCCTCGCTGATTCCCTGCCAGAAGATCCTGCGGTGACCGAGCAGTAAGCTCAATCGCCGTACCAATTGTTGAATAAGGAACGTAATGAAGCGTCTTAGCTCTCTCCTCGCCGCCGGCGCGCTCAGCGCAGCCGCGCTGGTCAGCCCCGTTGCAGGTGCTGCCACCATCACCCCGCAGCAGGTTGCGGGTGACACTGCCCTATCCACCATCTCGGACCTGCAGGTCACCCCGGAGGTGGAGAGCCAGAAGTGGTATGACCACTACAAGGATGATGCCCGCGTTCTCAAGCTGGAAGCTACGTCGCCGGCGATGAACGGCCGCGCCATTCCGCTGGCTGTCATCCCGGCCAAGAACCCGGACCGCCCGACGGTCTACCTGCTCAACGGCGCTGGTTCCGCCGAGCAAGATTCCGACTGGCTGTACATGTCCGATGTCGTGGATTTCTACGCGGACAAAGACGTCAACGTTGTGGTTCCGCAGGCAGGCGCCTTCTCCTACTACACCGACTGGCTGGAAGAGCCCAACGGCAAGTACCTCAAGGGCCCGCAGAAGTGGGAGACCTTCC
>NZ_KV802432.1:0-13695 GCF_001810695.1 Corynebacterium sp. HMSC065D07 | reverse complement strand
ACCTCAAGGGCCCGCAGAAGTGGGAGACCTTCCTGACCAAGGAGCTTCCTGGCCCACTGGAGGAGCGTCTGAACGCAAGCAATAAGCGCGCCATCGCCGGCATGTCCATGTCTGCGACGTCCTCGCTGCTGCTTGCCCAGCACAATCAGGGCTTCTATGACGCGGTCGGTTCCTTCGCCGGCTGTGCCGCAACCGCCTACCCCACCGAGTATGAGTTCCTGCGCCTCACCGTCAACCGCGGTGGCGGCCAGCCGGAGCAGATGTGGGGCCCGATGGGCTCTGCCTACAACCGCTACAACGACGCCCTGATGAACTCCGAGAAGCTGCGTGGCACCAAGCTGTACATCTCCTCGGCATCGGGCTTCGCGGGTGAGCAGGATACGCCGTCTTATTACATCAACAAGGGATACAACCCGGCGGCTGCTTATCTGGGCTCAGCGCAGCTGCAGGTAGAAGGCGGCGTCATCGAGGCGGCCGTGAACCACTGCACCCACATGCTCAAGGCAAAGCTGGATCAGCAGAACATCCCCGCAAACTACAACTTCCGCAATGTGGGTACGCACTCCTGGCCGGGCTGGCGCGAGGACTTGGTGAAGTCCTGGCCTACCTTTGAGGAAGCCTTCAACTCCTAAACAGCAAGCCGCGCACGTCACACCGTGCGCGCTCCCCTGGCTTCGGACAAGCCGGACAAGGGCGGTAGGATAGCGGCATTATGAAGCTGCTTTCCACCGCCCTTTCGCATATCTCAGCCGCTCGCGACCGCGCCGCACTCACTCGAGATAGCTACACGGGGGTGGATTTCAACCTCGGCTTCGAGGTCACCCACTATGACTTGGATCTGACCTACCGCGTGGAGCCCAACCTGCTCCAGGGTGAAGCCGTGCTCCATATTCGTGCGCTGGAGGACTTAGACAAGCTCACCCTCGACCTCGGCGGCGCTATGGTGGCTCGCCGCATCACGGCGAAGCACGCGCCGCGCGTGGCCAAATTCCGCCTGTCCGGCGGAAAGCTGCGCCTAAACTTCGCCGACATGATCGCCGAAGGCCAAGAGTTTGAGCTTTGCATTCGGTATGGCGGAGCACCCCGCCCGCTGCGCACGCCGTGGGGTGACATCGGGTGGGAAGAAACAGAGTCAGGCTCGCTAGTGGCCAGCCAGCCCAACGGCGCGCCCAGCTGGTTCCCCTGTGATGACACCCCGTCCGCGAAGGCCACCTACGATATTCGTATCACCGCCGACGATCCTTTCGTTGTCATCTCCAACGGCAAGCTGGTCTCCCGCCGCCGCGCGGGCGGATCCATGACGCGCTGGCACTACCGCGTCAAGCACCCTATGGCCACCTATCTGGCCACGGTCCAGGTCGGCGAATACATCGACATTCCCCTCGGCCCCAACGTCCGTGCGTGGGCACCGGCCCGCCTCAAGCAGGTAGTACTCGAAGAATTTGCCCAGCAGCAGGAGATGGTGGATTTCTACTCTGCGCTCTTTGGCCACTACCCCTTCGCCGACTACCAAGTAGTCATCACCGATGATGAGCTGGAAATCCCCCTCGAAGCCCAGGGCTTGTCCATCTTCGGCTCCAACCACGTCAAGGGCGATCACGTCTTCGAACGGCTCATCGCGCACGAGCTCTCCCACCAGTGGTTCGGCAACTCCGTGGGCCTTTCGGAGTGGAAGGATATCTGGCTCAACGAAGGTTTCGCCTGCTACTGCGAGTGGCTGTGGTTTGAGCACGCGCACGGCCGCCCAGCACATGAATCGGCACGCTCGCACTATCAGGTGCTGGCCCGCAAGAAGCAGGACATCGTGCTCAGTGATCCTGGTACGCGCGATATGTTTGATGACCGCGTCTACAAGCGCGGCGCTCTGACCGTCCACGCGCTGCGCCGTCTGTTGGGCGATGAGCTCTTCTTCCTCACAGTCCGTGAGTACCTCTCCGCCGCGCAGCATTCCACTGTGACCCCGGACGACCTGATCAGCCGTCTGCGTGCGGTGGCTGTTGATCCCTCTGCCGTGGACGCACTTCTGGATGAATGGCTCAACCACGAGGCGCTGCCTCAGTTCCCGGCTTAATACTGCGCTGCCATGCTCTAAACTGGGAGACCATGCGCAGACTGCTTGTTACCGGCGGCGCCGGCTTTATTGGTGCAAACTTCGTGCGGCTCGTGGCCCAGCAGCGCCCTGAGGTGGAGATCACCGTCCTGGATAAGCTCACCTACGCGGGCAACCGCGCCAACCTCGACGGCGTGGACGCCGAGCTCGTGGTGGGGGACGTGGCGGATGAGGGGGTCGTCGACAAGCTCGTGGCCCAGGCCGATACCGTGGTGCACTTCGCGGCGGAATCCCACAATGACAACTCCCTGCGGGATCCTTCGCCCTTCCTCCACACCAACATCATGGGCACCTACGTGCTGCTGGAGGCCTGCCGCCGCCACGATGTGCGCCTCCATCATGTCTCCACCGATGAGGTCTTCGGGGACCTAGAGATCGGCGCCGATACCTACTTCACGGAGGAAACTCCCTATAACCCGTCTTCGCCCTATTCGGCCTCGAAGGCCGGTTCGGATCACCTGGTGCGCGCGTGGGTGCGCAGTTTTGGGCTGCGGGCAACCATTTCGAATTGCTCCAATAATTACGGCCCCTACCAGCACATTGAGAAGTTCATTCCGCGGCAGATCACCAACCTGCTTCTAGGCCAGCCCGCCAAGCTTTATGGCACCGGCGAGCAGGTGCGGGATTGGATTCACGTGGATGACCACAACGAGGCGGTGCTCGCCATCCTGGACCGCGGGCGCCTTGGGGAGACCTATAACATCGGCGCCGACCAGGAGGATACGAATAACCGCCAGGTCATCGAGATGATTTGTGAGCTCATGGGGGCGACGGATAATGGCCGGGCGCGCTTTGAGCACGTGGCGGACCGCCCGGGCCATGACCAGCGCTACGCCATGGATGCCAGCAAGCTGCGCCGCGAGCTGGGCTGGGCCCCGCGCTACACGGATCTGCGGGAGGGCCTGGCCGCCACCATTGAGTGGTACCGCGCCCACGAGGAGTGGTGGCGCGCGGGCAAGGAAGAAGTCGAAGCCAACTACGCGAAGCAAGGACAATAAATAGCCATGAAGGTGCAGTCAACGGCCATCGAGGGCCTGCTCATTGTTCAGCTCGACGTCCACGGGGATAACCGCGGCTGGTTCAAGGAGAACTGGCAGCGCGAGAAAATGGTGGCGGCCGGCTTGCCAGACTTCCAACCGGTGCAAAACAACGTTTCCTTCAATGCGGAGAAGGGTGTCACACGCGGGCTGCACGCGGAGCCCTGGGACAAGCTGGTCTCCGTGGCCTCCGGCCGGGCCTTCGGCGCGTGGTGCGATCTGCGCGAGGGCTCTGCCACCTTCGGGCAGCTGGTGACCCACGAGCTGCGCGAGGACGTGGCGGTCTTCGTGCCGCGCGGCGTGGCCAACGGTTTCCAGGCACTGGAGGCCTGCGCCTACTCCTACCTGGTCAATGACCACTGGTCCCCGGATGCGGAATACACCTGCGTCAACCTGGACATGGTGGACTGGCCGCTGGAGCCGACGGAGATCTCCGACAAGGACAAGGGGCACCCCGCGCTTGCCGACGTCTCCCCCATGCCCCCTCGCCGCATCCTGGTCACCGGCGCCAACGGGCAGCTGGGCCGCGCATTAAAGAAGTTCCTGCCTTCTGCTGGCTTGGGTGCTGTGGAGTTCTGCGGGCACGAGGATTTCGATATCACCAACCCGCCTGCCCGCCCGTGGAAGCAGTACTCCGCCATCATCAACTGCGCGGCGTACAACGATGTCAACGGCGCGGAGGACGATCGCGCCGCGGCCTGGGCGGTCAACGCTTCCGCACCGGCGAAGCTCGCGCGCATTGCGGCGGAGAATAACCTGACCTTGGTGCACGTGTCCAGCGACTACATCTTCGACGGTTCTAACGAGGTCCACTCCGAGCAGGAGATGCCTTCCCCGCTGTCGGCCTACGGGGCGTCGAAAGCCGCGGGCGATACCGCCGCGCAGACCGCCCCGCACCACTATGTCATCCGCACCTCGTGGGTCTTTGGCGATGGCGCCAACTTCATGTCCACGATGCGCTCGCTGGCGGATAAGGGGGTCAAGCCCTCCGTCATCCATGATCAGCGCGGGCGCCCCACCTTTGCCGAGGACCTGGCCAAGGGCATCATCCACCTGCTCAAGACTAAAGCTGAGTACGGCGTGTACAACATCTCCAACTCCGGTGATGCCGTGGGCCGCGATGAGATTGCCATGGCTGTCTTCACCGGCGTGGGCAAGGACCCCGCGGATGTCACGCCGGTGAGCACCGAGCAATACCGCGAGATTGCCGGGCCCGAAGCTCCCCGCCCGAAGGAGTCCACCTTCGACCTGTCCAAGATTGAAGCCACCGGCTTTAAACCTATGAATTGGCGGGCCGCTTTGGCACTCTACCTGGGGCTTTACCCAGCATAACACTCAACATAACACTTAACTTCCCACGTGTTATGTTATGTGTTATGTTGAGCGGTATGTAGAGAGAAAGGCCTGCTCATGACCCCTTCTGAGCTTGATGAGTTAATTGCACAGCTGCGAGTTATCGGCAGCGATAAGCAATCCGTAGAGGTAAAATCATCCGTCAGCAAGGAAGTGCTCTCCACACTCAGCGCGTTTGCAAATGGGGACGGCGGGACGCTCATCATCGGCCTTTCAGAGCAGGACGGCTTCACCCCAGTTAAGAAGTTCTCTGCCTCCACCGCCCAAGACCAATTGGAGACTCGCTGCCAACAGCTCATCCCGCCGGTCCGCCCGCAAATCGACATCATCGAATTTGAAAGCAGCAACATACTCGTCGCAGAGATCGACGAGCTTCCCGCGCGCGATAAGCCCTGCTATGTGGCCGAAAGGGGGCTGCACAAAGGGAGCTATATTCGCACCGGCGATGGTGATACGCGCCTGTCCCAGTACGAAGTAAATCGACTCGTTGAAGAGCACACGCAACCGACCTGGGATGAAGATGCCATCCCAGATGCCACGCTGGAGGACATCGAGGGTGCCGCTCTTGACGGCTTCCTCCAAGTGCAGAAAGAGCGCCGCCCCAAGACCTTTGCGAATGGACAGGACACAGCCCTCAAACGCCTGCGAATTCTCAAGGACGGCCACCCCACGCTGGCCTCACTTCTTGTCATGGGAGACTACCCGCAGGAGTTCTTCCCCCGATTAACGGTTACCTTCGCGCTCTTTCCCGGAACATCGAAAGGTGATGTCACCACGGGTGTCCGCCTTCTCGACAGCGCCACGCTTCACGGTACGATTCCGGAGCTGGTGAGCGAAGGCATCGACATCGTAAAGAAGAACATGCGCACCGCTGGCTTTATCGGCGACAAGTCCCGGACCGCACTTCCGGATTATCCACTGGTCGCTGTTCGTGAAGCACTAGTCAATGCGCTCATGCACCGTGACTACTCCCCGACTGCTCGCGGCAGTCAGGTGCAAATCAACATGTTCGTCGATCGCTTGGAAATCACCAATCCGGGAGGCCTATATGGCGGGGTTACGCTCCGAAATCTTGGAGAAGCTGGTGTCAGCTCTACCCGCAATCAACGCCTTGCCACGTTCCTAGAGGACATTCCCCTACCGGAAGGCGGCGTCGCCGCAGAGAACCGCGGCACGGGCATCGCCACCATCCATCAGGCCTTAGCTGACGCACTCATGCCCAAACCGGAAATTATCAACCGGCTCGACAGCTTCACCATCATCTTCCACCGCCGCAGGGTAGCCACCCAGGAACGCTATGGCACCGCACGTGACCATGTGGAACACCTGCTCCACGGCAGCCCGTCCGTATCGACAACCGAATTAGTTGAGGCTACAAAGCTCAGCCGGACAGCGGTCCAGAAAGCACTGAATGAGCTCATCCGCGATAACATCGCCGAAAAGACTGAACCCGGACGCAGCCCTAAGCAGCGCTACAGGCTGCGCAAATAGAGCATAACACTCAACATAACACTTAACTTCCCACGTGTTATGTTAAGTGGGAAGTTAAGTGTTATGTTCGCCAGCCCGCGCCGCCGCACCCCGGCGCGAGA
This sequence comes from Corynebacterium sp. HMSC065D07, assembly GCF_001810695.1. Lineage (NCBI taxonomy): Bacteria > Bacillati > Actinomycetota > Actinomycetes > Mycobacteriales > Corynebacteriaceae > Corynebacterium > Corynebacterium sp. HMSC065D07. The sequence continues at coordinate 7,603 of NZ_KV802432.1, read as the reverse complement.
CCCCTCCGTTAAGCTTAAAGCCCATGAAGGGCATCATTCTCGCAGGCGGTTCTGGGACCCGCCTCTACCCCATCACCAAGGGCATCTCGAAGCAGCTCATGCCCATCTATGACAAGCCGATGGTCTACTATCCCCTGACCACCCTGATCCAGGCCGGCATACGCGAGATCCTCATCATCACCACCCCAGAAGACCAGGCCGCCTTCCAACGCCTGCTTGGCGACGGCTCCCAGCTAGGCCTCATGCTGCACTATGCGGTGCAACCGCGCCCCGAAGGCTTGGCCCAGGCCTTCCTCATCGCCGAAGACTTCATCGCCGAGGATGATGTTGCCCTTGTCCTGGGTGACAACATCTTTGACGGCCACGGCTTCTCCACCGCGCTGAACGAATGCCACCGCCCAGACGGCGGCATCATCTTTGCCTACGAGGTCTCCGATCCGCAGCGCTATGGCGTTGTGGACTTTGATGACTCCGGTCAAGCCCTGTCCATCGAGGAAAAGCCCGCCGTGCCCAAGTCCAACCACGCTGTGGTCGGCTTGTACTTCTATGACAATTCCGTGGTGGAGATTGCCAAGTCCATCACGCCCAGCGCGCGCGGGGAGCTCGAGATAACCGCCGTCAACGAGGAGTACCTGCGCCGCGGGCGGCTGCGCGTCAAGCGCATGCAGCGCGGTGATGTCTGGCTAGATACCGGCACGGTGGACTCCATGAGTGAGGCTTCGGCCTACGTCGAGGTGATGCAGAAGCGTACCGGCACCGTCATTGGTTCGCCGGAGGTCGCAGCCTTTGCGGAAGGCTTCATCGATGCCGCGGCGCTCACGGAGCTGGCAGAGCCCCTCCTGAAGTCCGGCTATGGCCGTTATCTTCTCGCCGCTGCCCAAGAGGGCTGAGGCCGAGGTACATATCGATCAAATAAGGTCCGAAAACCAACGGGTTCTGAGGCCTTATTTGATCGATCCGTACGTGCTTAAGCCTCCCCTCCTTGTGTCAGGACGTCCTTAAGCATCCCCGCCCTGTATCAGGAGCCGCCTCACCCAAACGGGCCTAAACGCGTTAAGGTAATCGCATGCCTAGTTCATCCTCTCGCCCCACCAGTGATTCGAAGAAATCAGCGCTATCCACCATCAGCCCCGTGGCATGGGGACTGTTGGTGATCGTTGTTATTTTGGCCGTCATCATTGGCTTCCTGCTGGCGGAGCGCACTTCCTCCAGCGATGAAAGCACTCCCGCAGCGCAGGAGACCGCAACGAGCACGGCGACAGCCGAAGACCTAGCGAAGGATGCCGCCAAGGCCACGCCCGGCACGAAGTTCTCCGATGGGAAGGGTGACCCGATGATGTTCGGGCCCGGCGGTGACACCATGTCTGGGGATATCACGGTGGTACACCGCAAGAAGGAGAACGATCCTTTCGCCGTGGGTGCGGTGGATGCACCCGTGGTGATTTCGGAGTTCTCCGATTTCGAGTGCCCGTTCTGCTCCCGCCACGCTAATGTCACCGAACCGGATATCCTTAAGAAGTACGTGGAAAAGGGCCTGGTGCGCATCGAGTGGAATGACTACCCTGTGAACGGCCCCGCCGCCATCGAGGCCGCCAAGGCTGGGCGCGCGGCCGCGGCACAGGGTAAGTTCCAGGAGTTCAAGCACGAGCTCTATGCCGCCAGCAAGGACATCAGTGGCCACCCGGAATTCGGCATCGAGGACTTCATGAAGTTTGCCAAGAAGGCGGGCGTTGCGGACCTGGATAAGTTCCGCCAGCAGGCCACGGATGATACCTACACTGAGGTCGTTGAAACGGCCACCAGCTATGCCTCCCAGATCGGCATTACGGGCACCCCGGCATTCGTGGTCGGAGATCAGTTCGTCGGTGGTGCGCAGCCGCCCGAGGCTTTTGAACAGATCATCCAAGAGCAGCTGGGAAAGGTGGCCAATGCCTAAACCACCGCTGATCGTGTGGGTCTTCATCGCGCTGGTTATTGTGACCGCCTTATTGGGCGGTTATGCAGTGGGGGTGAGCCTGTGAGCATCGGAATCTTCGGCGCCGTCATCGCCGGCGTGCTGACCTTGATCAGCCCCTGTTCAGCGCTGTTGGTGCCAGCCTTCTTTGCCTATGCCTTCGATTCGCAGCGCCAGCTGCTGTTCAAGACTTTGGTCTTCTTTTTGGGTCTGTGTACCACGCTCGTGCCCATCGGCATGGGCTTGGCCGCGGTGCTGGCGCAGTATCGTAGCCAAGTCATCACGGTGGCAGGCTGGATCATCATTGCGCTGGGAATCTTTACCGCCCTAGGTGGTGGTTTCCGCATCCCCGGCATGGATGCCCTGTCCGGCAAAGCACGGGGCAAGGTGTTTCTGCTCGGCGCGGTTTATGGCTTCGCCGGCTTTTGCGCGGGCCCGCTCCTGGGCGCTGTCCTCACCACGGCCGCTGCGTCGGGAAGCGCGCTCTACGGCGGGCTCATCATGGTGGCCTATGCCGCGGGCATGGCCGCACCGCTCTTTGTGCTGGCCGCGCTGTGGGAGCGCCTCGATGTGGGTTCGTGGTCGTGGCTTCGCGGACGCGAAGTCACTCTGGGCCCCGTGCGCACTAATACCCTCTCCCTCGTATCGGGCGCATTCTTCGTGCTCATCGGCGTGCTGTTTATCTTGAGCTACGGCAGTGCAACACTACCCGCAGTCTTAAGCACGGATGCGCAGTTCGCGGTGCAAGAAAAAGCCCGCGCCTTCAGCGCGGGCGTGGCGGATGCGTGGGTCTGGTTCGGACTTTCACTCGCCGCCACGGTGGTGGCAGGAGTAAAGGCCGCCCGCACGCCGGCCTAGAGCTAAGCTCTACGCCAAGGTTTAAGAGTTAGTAACCGCGCGCGACGTACTCATCGATGCGCGCCGCCTCAGCACCAATAGTGGTCTCATCGCCGTGGCCCGGCAGGACGCGGGTCTCCGGCGGGAGGTTCAACACGCGATTGCGCAGGGACTCGATGATAACGTCGAAGTCGGAGTACTTGCGGCCGGTGGCGCCGGGTCCGCCGTTGAAGAGAGTATCGCCCGACAGAAGCGTGGCCTCGTCCGCAATGTAGAGCACCACGCATCCCGGCGAGTGACCCGGCGTGTGGAAGACCACGAAGTCGCTATCGCCCACGGTAAAGAGCTGGTTATCCTCCAGCGGAACGAAGGTCGCGTCCTCGTGCGTTTCCTCCCACAGGGGGCGGTCATCCGGGTGCAAGTAGATGGACACATCGAAGTGCTCAGCCACCTGGGGAGCGAGCTCGCAGTGGTCGTTGTGCGCGTGGGTGAGAATAACTCCCTTGACCGTGCGCTGGCCCACCTCTTCGATGACGCGCTCCGCGTCGTGGGAAGGATCGATGATGTAGCACTCGGCGTCGCTAGTCGCGCTACCTGCGGCCAGGATATAGACGTTATTGTCCACGTCCCACTCGCCGCCGTCGAGGCGGAACTTTCCTGAAGTTACAAACTGTTCAATGATCATTTACAGCTCCACTACGGATCGAAGTACCTTGCCGGCCTTCATGGTAGCGAAGGCCTCTTCCACGTCGTCGAGACCAATGCGCTCGGTCACGAAGTCCTTGAGCGGGAAGCGGCCCTGCAAGGAGAGGTCGACGTACATGGGGAAGTCACGCTCCGGCAGGCAATCGCCATACCAGGAGGACTTGAGTGAACCGCCGCGGCCGAAGAAGTCAATGGCCGGGACGTCGAAGCGGCTGGTGAGGTTCGGCACGCCCACCATGACCATGCGGCCGGCCAGGTCGCGGGAGTAGAAGGCCTGGCGGGTGGTAACGGGAATGCCCACGGCGTCAATGGCCACGTCGGTGCCGAAGCCCTCGGTGAGCTCGCGGACGGCCTCGATGACCTCTTCTTCGGACTTGTCCTTCGCCGCAACCGTGTGGGTAGCGCCGAACTTCTTAGCCAGCTCCAGCTTGTCCGGGTCCAGGTCCACGGCGATGACCTTGGAGGCACCAGCCAACGCCGCGCCGGCGATGGCCGCCATGCCCACGCCACCGCAGCCGAAGACCGCGACGGACTCGCCGCGCTTGACGTCTGCGGTATTCACCGCAGCGCCCAAACCGGCCATCACGCCACAGCCCAGCAGGCCCGCGGCGGCCGGATCCGCCTCCGGGTTGACCTTTGTGCACTGGCCTTCGTGGACCAGGGTCTTCTCGGCGAAGGAGCCGATGCCGAGCGCCGGGCTGAGCTCAGTGCCGGCATCCTTATCCCCGTCCGCGAGCGTCATCTTCGCGGAGGCGTTGTGGGTGTTGAAGCAGTACTTCGGCTCGCCCTTCTTGCAAGCGCGGCACTCGCCGCACACCGCGCGCCAGTTCAGGACCACGAAGTCCCCGACCTCGACGTGGGTGACAGCATCGCCCACGCGCTCGACGACGCCCGCAGCCTCGTGCCCGAGCAGGAAGGGGAAGGCATCCTCAATATCGCCATCGCGGTAAGCCAGGTCGGTGTGGCAGACACCGCAGGCCTGAATCTTGACCACGACATCGTGCTCGCCCGGGGCGGGCACGACGATGTTGACGGTCTCGACGGGCTCGCCCTTCGCGCGCGCAATCACGCCGCGGACAACCTCCGGACCTTGCTGGGAGTTATTTTCATTTACGTTTTCATTAACAGCCATGTCCGCGAGGGTACGCGAAAGGCCCGGGCGGCGTCGCCCGGGCCCAACAAGATTCAAATCCCTCTAGAAGCTAGCGAGGTGGTTGGCCACAAACTCGTGACCGCGAGCATTAATGTGCAGCGGCAGGTTGCCCGGCCCCGCGGAGAAGTCCACCAGACCCGCCCATAGGCGCTTGTCGGCGTCGGCACACATACCGCGATCCCAGGTCATTGGCTTCATGTCCACGAACTCGGTTCCAGTAGCGCGCGCCAGGTCCACCTGCATCCACTGCGCGACGTTTTCATAGCGCTGCACCATCGGCAGGGCCGTGGCGTCGGCCGGCTTCGGACCAAAGTGGATAAGGCAGTAGCGGTCGCCCGAGCCGATGGTCGGGTAACCCACAATCTGGATGCGTGCATTGGGGGCTGCCGCGCGGATCTTGTGAATCAGCGGCGCGTTGGCACCGACCCAGCGGGCGCGCAGGTCACCGTCGGAAAGCCCGGCGTTGTTGTACGTGTCGTTGAAACCGCTAGAGAAGAGCACGCGCTGCGTATCCCCGCTGAGCGCGCCGCGGCGAATAGCATCGTCGATCTGCGCGTTCACCTGCGGCCCCTGGGACATGGACACAGCACCAGAGCAGGAGAAATCCGCCACCGGCATACCCAGCTTGGCAGCGGTGCGCTTGGCGTAGTTATTGCCAGACGGGCAGTTCAGGCTCGGATTGCGCTGAGAAGAGCCCACCCGCGAGGCAAGGTAGGTATCAAGTTGCGGATCCGCCAGCACGGAATCACCAAAAGCGACGAGGTTTCGCTCGCCGGCAACTGCCTGCGGAGCTTGGGACAGGCCTACCGCCACGAGGAGGGAGGCGCAGAGAGCAGCGATGCGCTGAGTAGACTTCACGTGACTAATGTCCTTCCGAAAGAGTATGTTCTAGACCGAAACCATAATAGACTACGTTGACGGTCTAAGCTTATGTAACAATAGCAACACCTTTAACAGTTTGTAGTTTTAATTGTGGCGAGTCCGCCGTCTCCGTAACCTCTTCTCCCCTCCCCTCGATGAGAACCTTATGAAGCTTTCTGATGTAACCTTCCACGCCGCTGCCCTCGCGCGCTTTATCCCTTCGCTCTTCCGCGCCGGCCTCATTAGCCCCGCCGGCGGGCCACGGGCGGTGGCCCTGACCGCGCCGGTCCTCGCGCGTTACCGCTTCACCACCGCCCGCGAAGTAGAGCAGGCATACATGACCTGCCCGGAACGCTTGGCGCTTATCGACGACGACGGGGCCCTCACCTACCGCCAGCTGCGCGAAGAATCCCAGACCTTCGCGCGCTGGCTGCTGTCATTGGGGCTGGAGGAGATTCGCCTCGGCGTGATGGCCCGCAATGGCCGCGGCATCATCACCCCGCTGGCCGCCAAGGGTTATGCGGGGGCACACATCATTTTGCTCAACGTCGGTTCCTCCCCCGAGCAGCTCGCCGGGTGCATCGAGGAAAACCGCATCAACGTGCTCGTTATCGATGATGAATTCATCGACCGCCTCGACAGCTCTAGCACCATTGCTGGCCTGCACGTGGTGATTGGCCACGAGTCCGGTAAAGAGATCCCTACCGAGCTGGCGCAAGCGGCAACGCTGCGCAAGATCGTGGAGAATCCGCGGGACGTCGAGAAGCACAAGCTTCCCACTTGGCCCAAGCACGGGCATATCGTGCTGATGTCCTCCGGCACCACGGGCATCCCCAAGGGAATTATGCGTCCAGAGCCGACGCTGCCGGTGGTGGTTGCCTCCATCGTGGATGCGGTGCCGTGGCGCGGGGACCAGAAGGTGCAGATGACCGCCTCCATCTTCCACACGTGGGGCTGGGCCTGCCTCAACATCGCGTTGGGCCTGCGCAATACCATCGTCACTCGCCGCGTCTTTGACCCGGCGGCCGCACTCTATGATATCCAGCGCTACCAGCTCGATGGTCTGCTTTCCTCCCCCGTCTTCTTCCGCCAGATGGTTGAGGTTGACCCGGACTCGGCCTTTGATACCTCGAGCTTGAAGTTCATTGCCTCCGCCGGGCATGCGCTCACCCCGGAGATCGTCAAGGAAACCCACGAGCGCTTCGGCCCGATTCTCTGCAATGTCTATGGCTCCACGGAGCTAGCGCTGGCATCGACGGCCAGCATGGAAGAGGTGGCCAAGGATCCCACCATCGGCGGCAAGATTGCCTCCGGCACAAAGCTGCGCATCCTCGATGAGGAGGGACACGAGGTCCCGCGCGGCGAGGTCGGCGAGATTTATCTGACCAACTCCACCGCACTGATTGGCTATACCAACCCGAAGATTCCGCTCAACAAGGTTGATGGCCTCATCTCCATCGGGGACTTGGGTTATATCGACCCCGAGGGCTACCTGCATGTGGTGGGCCGCGCGGATGACATGATCATCGTCGGCGGCGAGAACGTGCACCCGCAGTCGGTGACGGAGGTGCTCGAGACCATGCCGGGCATCGCGGAGGTGCATGCCGGCGGCGTGGAGGATGAGACCACCTTCCAGCGCATCGCCGTGTGGGCGGTGACTACGCGGGACGCCCTCGGCAACGCCGTGACTGCCGACGCCATCCGCGCCTGGGTCCGCGAGAACCTCGCCGACCACTCCGTGCCGCGCGATGTCCACTTCCTGGACAAGCTGCCGCGCAATGCCACGGGCAAGGTGGTGCCGCGCCTGTTGCACGGCACCGACTAGCCCACGTCTATTCCTCTCAAGACATAGAACCCTCCGAGCCACAACTGCCCGAGTTGCCAAAACCAACCTTGTTTCATGTGGCGGTTTCAAGTGGTGGATGCATCACTTGAATAGTTCTTTTACAAAAAGGGGGCCGAGCTGCAGCAGCTGCGCTTGTTGCTCTAGGGGCCGTTTCGGTTGCAGTACCGTCTGCTTCGGCAGCCACCGTCACAGCTCAATGCCAGGTCATCAAAATGGCTCTTCCGGTTTCGGGGTGCGTAGCGGGGTG
>NZ_KV802431.1:0-222 GCF_001810695.1 Corynebacterium sp. HMSC065D07 | reverse complement strand
CACACTATTGAGTTCTCAAACATCGTTCGCACACCACAAACAAAATTAACCAAACGTTAACCTCTCTGCAGCGGCCCGAACAACCTTACCCAACAAGCTCAACCAAAGTCAAACCCGCCGAACAAACATTGCCCGAACATCTACCACCAGTTAACCTCCCGGCTACCTCGCGGCGACTCGCATAAATATACGCACACCCCCAACAAACAACAAATCCCCAGG
>NZ_KV802430.1:0-12611 GCF_001810695.1 Corynebacterium sp. HMSC065D07 | reverse complement strand
CATGGATTCCGTGTCCAAGAAGACACCGGACTCCATGTCCAAAAACCCTATGGACATAACAAACTTAGGGCTGATCATTGAAAAATCAGCCTAGCTTTTGGCAACTAGGGCACTTTTCAGTCATCGGCCTACGAATGTAGGCCGCCCCTTAGCTATCCAAGTCCTTGGCAATAGCGCGCAGAATCTCCGCCACCTGACGGCCGGTCTTGCGATCTGGGTAGCGGCCCTGGCTCAGCACAGGCTGTACTTGGGTTTCGAGCAACGTCATGACGTCGGAAAGCATGCTCGACAGCTCCTCCGGCTTGCGGGCCGGGGTGCGGCGGCGCGGGGAATCAAGGACCTTCACGCGCAGCGCCTGCGGGCCGCGACGGCCAGCAGCGAAGTCGAACTCGATTCGCTGGCCTTGATACAGCTCGTCAACACCCTTGGGCAGCACGTTGCGGCCAACGTAGACGTCTTCATCGCCGGGGTTGCTGACAAAGCCGAAGCCCTTGTCCGCGTCATACCACTTCACTTTGCCGATAGGCATGGTTCTTCACTCACTTTCTTTCCGTCTCTCCTCTTTAGAAAGCTTAGGCGCTGCCATGCGCCAGGCCTATAGGCCGCAAGCATTCCGGGACGAGGAGGCGCGGCGTAATTAATACTGAAGCGGCCGCGCGGAGGAACTATCCGTGGAACTTATAAAGAGATACATCTTAACCTCCCCACGCTCCGCCAGAGAAACTTGCCCCAGAGTTCACCCCATCAACCACACCCATAACACGTGTGATGTAGCTAACATTCCCGCCGCGAACAGGGGAAACATAGATATATTGGCATGAGTGTTACCGTTTTGGAGCATTTAACGTGACTGTTTCGTTATAAACCGCTACTCTTTCCCACAGGCACTTCGGCCGCCGGCCGTGGAAGTCTCGCCCCAGACACAGTCCGGGCTTCCACTAGGCGGCCGCACATGATGTGCATGACTATGAACATCAACTGCAAGACACTATGCCGGACTGGGCATCATCTGGGCGCGAGAAAGCAAGAACAACCTAGAGAAGGAATACTTTAATGGGACGCCACTCCGCTAAGAACAAGTCCATCGCCACCAAGTTTGCCGCCTCCACCGTTGCCGTGGGCGCCGCCGCAGCCATCATGGCACCGAACGCTGCCGCTGCACCGGATTCCGATTGGGACCGCCTCGCGCAGTGCGAGTCCGGCGGCAACTGGGCCATCAACACCGGCAACGGTTACCACGGCGGCCTGCAGTTCAACGCTCAGACCTGGCAGGCCTACGGCGGCGGTGAGTTCGCTCCGACCGCTAACCTGGCAACCCGCGAGCAGCAGATCGTTGTTGCCGAGCGCACCCTGGCACAGCAGGGTTGGGGCGCATGGCCGGCTTGCTCCGCAAGCCTGGGCCTGAACTCCGCCCCGACCCCGCGTGATGCAAGCGCAGCCGCAGCCCCGGCCGAGGAGAAGACCGCTCCGGAGGCTCCGGCTGACGCCCCGCAGGCCGTTCAGGAGGCCGCTGAGGAGCCCACCGATGAGCTGGCTTCCGACGCCCTCTACTCCCTCATCCAGGACACCGCCACCCAGTACGGCTTGACGATTCCGGCATCCTTCACCGAGCAGTACAAGGCAAACCGCCACGACTTCAACGCCTTCTACTCCGCCAACCGCCACGTCATCGACCCGCTGGCACAGGTTCTGGCTGCACGCTAAGCAGCGCGCAGCGCCGTGCAAGCACGGTACATCAAAGCAAAACTCTAACTACATAAAAAGAGACTGGATGGTGTCCTCCATCCAGTCTCTTTTGGTTTTGCTTAAACCTTTTCCTCAACGGCAACGTCTTCCTTAGCGCGCGACCTATCGAAGGCCAGCAACACTAGACCGACAACGATCCACAGCCCCAGTGCCCACCACGCATGGACGGCACCATTGCCATCAAAGAAGGACAGTGAACGGACCAAGTGGCCCGTCGCGCCGATGGGCATCCACTGCCCCAGCGTCGACCACCCGGCAGGAAGCAGCCATGGTCCCGTCGCCAGACCCGACAGCGGGTTCGCCAGGAAGATGGTCGCCACAGCACCGATTCCGATGCCCGCGGCCCCCATCACTCCCGCGAGGCCGGCGGTCACCGCAGAAGTCGCAAGGATACCCGCTGCAATGGCCATCCACTCGGCAGCGAAGCTGCCACCGAGGGTTCCATAAACCGAGTGCAGCATCCACGTAGCAATAAGCGCACCCACCAGCGCGATACCAACGAGCACTCCCATCTTGATCCACTTCTTACCACGGAATGCAAAGGTGGCAATGACAGCGGAAATAATGCCACCAAAAGCTAGCGGAAGGCCAAGCAATGCAATGCCGCTTGCCTGCGGGTCCTCCTTCGTCGTCGGTGCCAGCTCCCGCTTCTCCACGGTCATCCCCTGAGCCTCGAGCTGGCTCGCAAGACCGTCAACCATCGCAACGTAGGGAGCACCATTTCCCGCGGCCGTGAAAGCATTCGCGCCCTGAGGAGAGATAGCGAGGCCGCCAACAGCCTCACGCTGTAGCACCGCGTCTCGCACCTCCGCCTCGCCGTGCTTCACGACGATCTCCGGGGCCTCATCCCCAGCCGCGCTCTCAATCTTCTGCGAGATGCCATCGAGCATGGGCTCCGGTACAGAGACCGCAATCGGCACTCCGGCTGGCCCGGATGCAAAGGTGGGCGCCAAGAATGCCCACAGCATGAGACCGATAACGATGGGGATCCCCACGATGGCAGCTATCGATTTCACAGCAACCGATGGCTGCTTTCTTTCCCGACTTTTCACCGCTGACATTACATAGCCTCCAAACGGCACAGAGTGTTTCACTTACAAAGTGGAGCATAGTGTTCCGTTTGATATGATGCAAGCCGTGAGACAAGATGCAGCAGAAAACAAGCAAGCCATCGTCGCAGCAGCCAGGCAGCTGCTCATCACCGAGGGACCGGGCGTATCCATGCGCTCAATCGCCAAGAAAGCTGGCGTGGGCGTCGCCACGGTCTCACGCCACTTCCCCGAGCGGCTCTCCCTCATCGTTGCCATCACCAGCGCGGAGGTAGCGAACATCAAGGAAGAGGTGGACAGCCACCTGCAAGGCTTCGACGAGGACCCCGAAGGCACCTGGCGCGATATCATTCATCGCATCGCCGGCCTTAACTTCGCCGCCGTTGTTCAAGCTGCGGCAGCCGAAATGAACACTGCTGCGTTCTCAGACGATGACGCGCAGAAGATCGCTGCCCATCGCACAGCAGAACTGAAGTCGATCTACCAACCGATGATCGAACTCGCGCGGCAAGCAGGCCTCTGCCCCGAGTCCCTCACCCCACTCGAACTTCACATCGGCATCGGTCTCATCACCCGCCCGCTGCCCAGAACGCCAGTGAGCACCGACTACCTATCAGGTATACAAGCCCAGCTCATCGATACGCTGCTCGACGGCTTTAAAGCCCAAGCCCGTGCCGACTAGTTCCCGTGCCGACTAGTTGAGGCGCAAGTACATTACAAACACGTATAGCCCCACCGAGGAGAACATTCTCGGAGGGGCTGAAAGCAGGCCAGTCAGGCTCAGCACATTCGCTAAGTGAAGCGCAGATTTCTGCGCGCCAACTTAGCGGTTGATGCGGGTGTACGGGTGTACGTAGTTCAGCTTCTCTGCCGGCATCGGCAGAATCAGATCGTCACCATACGGGCTGGATGCGCCAGCAAACGGTGCAGTGATCTCAGTAATGACGTGCTCGCGGGGGCTGTTCTTCGGCCAAGCCGGGGATACGAAGCCTTTGTTCTCATTCGACATGCTCCTTATTATTCCAAACCCTGCGCCGAAAAGTAACTTAATCACCCAACGAGGGCCCCATCCCTCCCCCGCCTACTAAACTTGATGGCCATCATGACCTCCCCCTCAAACCGCGCCCACGTCACCGAGAGCTACCGCGAATGGCTCAGCCAACTACCCGCTGAAGACTTACGCGCCCTGTTGAGCAACCGCAGCGATGTTCTCTCCCCCGCGCCGAAGGACTTCGATGCGCTGGCCTCGCGCCTGACACTTCCGATGCATGTCGCGGATGCCTTGGCGGCAAGCAACGCCGAGCAGCTCGCCGCCTTGGAGGACATCGCACAACGCGGCGGCGAGGTCGACATGGTGGAAGACACCAACCCCACAATCACGAAACAGCTCAAGGAGCGCGGCCTCGTCTTCGGCAACGCCCCGCAGGTGCGCATCGTCACCGCCGTCATGGGCTCGCTTCCCACCGGCTGGTCGCTGCGCAATCAAGTCGAGTTCGACGCACATGACATCGAAGCTCTCACTCCAGAAGAGCGCCACATCCTCGACGCATTGGCAAAGGGCGATGGCGTGGGATACACCACTGACACAGAGCCAGATATCAACTCTGACGACCCCGCCAAGCGCCTGCTGGCCAAAGGTTTCCTGGAGCGCATCAATGCCCACTCGGTACGCCTGCCGCGCGCGCTCGCCCGTGCACTGGTTGGGGACGCAACCCCTCCCATCCCCACCACTCCCTCGGGCCGCGCCGGCACCCCGGAACCGGTTTCAAAGGCAGACGACGCCGGTGCCGCGGCGGGCCTCGAGGCCGTGCGTGGCATGGAGAGGCTCATCGAGTTGCTCGGTAGCCACCCGGTCGCGCTGCTCAAGGATTCTTCGGTGGGCGTTCGCCCGCTCAACCAGTTGGCGAAGGACCTCGACTTGGATAAAGAAGAAGTCGGGCGGCTTATTGCTCTAGGACACCACGCCCGGCTTCTCCACCGCGGCGAACCTGATGGCTTAGAGGGCCATTTCCTCGCCCCCACCACCGGCTCCCAGGACTGGCTCGAGGCCGATCTCGGGGAGAAGTGGCGCATTCTTCTCGACGCCTGGCGTACCTCCCCCTGGGCCACATGGAGCGATACTCGGGTGCTCGCAGACGACAGCGCAGTGCGCCGCCTGCCGCGCTTCCGTAGCTTCGTCCTGGGTGTCTACGCTCACTCCGCCGTCGCGCTGAACAACGAAGAGTTTTGGGAGGATCTGCGCTTTCGCTCCCCTCTTTTTGCCAGCCACACGCGCACGCTGACCATTGAGAATCTGCGCGCCGAAGCCGAATGGATCGGTGCCATTGCGCTGGGCAAAGCTACCAGTGTGCTGGCTGATTCCGCCGCGGCCGCCAGCCTCGTCCCCGATACCGTCAGCGAATTCATCATCCAACAAGATCTCACCGTCCTCGTGCCCGGCCCCCTTGAGCCAGACACGCACCGCACCCTCGCCTCCATGGCTGACCTCGAATCCCCAGGCTTGGCCAGCGTGTACCGCATCAGCGAGTCCACCATTCGCCGTGGCATGGACCAGGGTCTGACCGCCCAGGAAATGACCGACTTTTTGGAAAAGCATTGCCCGACGGGCGTGCCGCAGGCGTTGGAATTTGCCATCGGGGACGTCGCCAAGCGCCATGGCACCCTCCGCAGCGGGCCGGCGGTCTCATACCTTCGCAGCGAGGACCCCGCGCTCCTGGAGCTCGCCGTCGCATCCGTTCCCGGTCTGCGCCTGCTCGCGCCCACCGTCGCGGTATCGCAGCTGCGCGTGGGCGAGCTGCTGGAGAAGCTGCGAGCAAAGGGCCTATCCCCCACCCCGGAGGATGAATCCGGCGCTTCCCTTACCGTCGCCCCCGAGCCCTACCTTTTGCCCACGCCCCGCACGAAGCCGCGCAAGCGCGAGCCCGCCTCGGTGGAGCAGGCGCTTCAGGCTTTGCAGAAGTCAGCGCAGGATCCGAGCCAACACCAGGAGGAGGAGCCAGATCCGCTCACTCTGGCCCGCGCCGCCGCGCGCTTCCACGCCGATATCGTGATTTCCTATGCCGATAAAAGCGGCGATATCCGCACCGTGACTGTGACACCACTCTCCGTTGAGGGCGGCTACATTGATGCCCTAGGCGCAGCGGGCAAACCCGTGCGCTTCCCGGTTCACCGCATTTCCTCCGTCCGCTTCACTGACAGGGATTAAGCCCTTCCCTAACGCACAGAGTAGAAAGGCCCCAGACATGCCCGGACCGCTCATCGTCCAATCGGACAAGACTGTCCTCCTCGAGGTGGATCACCCGCAAGCCGACGCAGCCCGCGCGGCACTCGCGCCCTTCGCCGAGCTGGAGCGCGCGCCCGAGCACATCCACACCTATCGCATCACCCCGCTAGCCCTGTGGAATGCGCGTGCCGCCGGGCACGATGCTGAGCAAGTCGTCGACGTCTTAGAGAACTACTCCCGCTTCCCGGTGCCGCAGGCACTGCTGATCGACGTCGCCGAGACCATGTCGCGCTATGGCCGCGTGCGCCTGCTGGCCCACCCAGCCCACGGTCTCATCCTCGAATCGGACGAGCCCGTCATCCTCGAAGAGCTCACGCGCACCAAGAAAGTCAGCGAGTTGCTGGGCCCGCGCATCGATGACAGCACTATCGCCGTTCCACCCTCCGCGCGCGGGCGCCTCAAACAAGAGCTGCTTAAAGCCAGCTGGCCCGCCGATGACCGCGCCGGCTACGTCGACGGCGAATCCCATCCCATCGCGCTGAGTACGGAGGAGGTGGACTGGCAGCTTCGCGATTATCAGCAGTACGCCGCCGATTCCTTCTGGTCCGGTGGCTCCGGCATCGTGGTCCTGCCCTGTGGCGCGGGCAAAACCATCGTGGGTGCTGCCGCCATGGCTAAAGCACAGGCCACCACGCTCATCCTCGTGACCAACACCGTAGCTGGGCGCCAATGGCGCGATGAGCTGCTGCGCCGCACCAGCCTCACGCCGGAGGAGATTGGTGAGTACTCGGGGGAGAAGAAGGAAATCAAGCCGATTACCATCGCCACCTACCAGGTGGTCACCCGCAAGACCAAGGGCGAATACCGCGCGCTCGAGCTCTTCGATTCCCATGACTGGGGCCTTATTATCTACGACGAAGTGCACCTCCTGCCGGCCCCAGTTTTCCGAATGACCTCCGACCTGCAATCGCGCCGCCGCTTAGGACTGACCGCCACACTCATCCGCGAGGACGGCCGCGAAGGCGATGTCTTTTCGCTCATCGGTCCCAAGCGATATGACGCACCGTGGAAGGAACTGGAATCCGCCGGCTACATCGCCACCGCGGACTGCGTCGAGGTGCGCGTGGACATGACGCAGGAGGAGCGCCTGCTCTATGCCACGGCACAGGCGCGGGAGAGGTATAGGATTGCGGCGTCGGCAAGCGCTAAGCTGCGGGCCGTCGACAAGCTGCTAAAGAAGCATGCAGGTCAGCAAGCACTCATCATCGGCGCCTACGTGGACCAGCTGGAGGAGCTCGGTGAGCACCTCAGCGCGCCCGTCATCGACGGCAAGACCTCCACCGCCAAACGCGAAAAGCTCTTCCAGCAATTCCGCGAGGGCGAGCTTCCCACCCTGGTGGTCTCCAAGGTCGCGAACTTCTCCATCGATCTCCCCGAAGCCGCCCTGGCCATCCAGGTTTCCGGCACCTTCGGCTCCCGTCAGGAGGAAGCCCAGCGCCTAGGTCGCCTGCTGCGTCCGAAGAAGGACGGGCAGGAGGCCACCTTCTACACATTGGTGGCGCGCGAATCGATCGATGCGGAATACGCCATGCACCGCCAGCGCTTTTTGGCCGAGCAAGGTTATGCCTACCGGCTGGTGGACGAAGTAGACTTGTGAGCTGATGAAGATTTTCAAGTTTGACGTCAACGAAGACTTTGCCAAGAAGAACAACGAGCTCCTGCGTGATTCCTCGCGCCTGCGCAATTCCGGCCTCATCATGGGCTTGGTTCTTATCCTCGGTGCCCTCGCCGTTTACTTCGGCATGGATGCCGTCTGGCGTATCACGCTGGCCGTCGGCATGGTGCTCTTCGGAATCTTTTGCGCCGTTGTTGGCATCATGGCCTCGCGCAAGGTCGGCACGGCGCAAAAGCTCTATGATTCTTATCCGCTTGCCCCGGCCGTCGTAGCGGAGGTCAACGAGCGCGACATGGTCCTCATGGCCTTGGTGAACACCAATGTTGACCCGAAGGTGCCGCCGCGGTGGGGCGCATGCCTGCGCACGGTCACGAGCATTCCAGGCATCAAGCGCACCGTGGGAACTAAGGTCCCGGTGGCCGCTGTTTCCGGCCAGCGCAGCAGCAGCGATAAAGACCATTGGCAGCAGATCACCCCGATGCCAATTGCTTGGGGCACCCCGGACGCGGAGACCGTGACGATTGCACGCAAGTCCATTCCGGAGGATCAGTGGCAGCGCCTGGAGCGCGCACGCAAGCGTCTGACTGACGTCAAGGCTACGAAGTACGATCTGTTGGTGCTCTAAATGACTGTTCACAGGCTTGAAGAATTTGGCGAAACCATCTTTGCCACCATGACCGCGCTTGCTGTGGAGCATGACGCGGTGAACTTGGGCCAGGGTTTCCCCGATAGCGATGGCCCACAGCGCATGCTGGAGATTGCCCAGGAGAATATCGCCGGCGGCAACAACCAATACGCTCCCCTACGCGGGGTCCCAGAACTGGTCGACGCCATCGCGGAGGCCTACTCCGTGCCGCAGGACCACGTCGTGGTCACCGCCGGTGCTACCGAGGCCATCACCGCAACAGTCTTGGGCCTCGTGGAGCCCGGCCAGGAGGTCATCGTCCTCGAGCCTTATTACGACGCCTATATCGCCGCCATCGCGCTTGCCGACGCCACCCGCATCCCCGTCCCCTTGAAGGAATCCGGCAACAGCTGGGATATCGACGTTGCTGCGGTACGTGCGGCCGTGACCGATAAGACCGCCATGGTCATCATCAATACCCCGCACAACCCGACCGGCTCGGTCTTCTCCCGCAAGGCACTCACCGAGCTTGCCGAGCTCTGCGTGGAGAAAGACCTCCTCGTGTTAGCCGATGAAGTCTACGAAAACCTCACCTTCGGCACCGAGCACGTCAGCATCGCCTCCCTGCCGGGGATGGCCGAGCGCACCGTCACGGTGTCTTCTGCCGCTAAGTCCTTCAACTGCACCGGCTGGAAGACCGGCTGGGCCATTGCGGAGCCTAAGCTTCTCGACGGCGTCATCAAAGCCAAGCAATTCACCACCTTCGTCTCCACCACGCCCTTCCAGCCGGCCGTGGCGCATGCCCTGCGCTATGAACAAGAATGGCTGGACGGCATGGTGTCTGAGCTTGCAGAGTGCCGCGGTATCCTAGTGGAAGGCCTAGAAAAATTGGGCTTCCACGTCCACGACACCGGCGGCACCTACTACGTGGTTGCCGATGTCTCCCCCACCGGAATGACCGGCGTGGACTTCTGCATGCAGCTGCCCGCAACAAAGGGCGTGGCAGCCATCCCGCTGGCCGCCTTCACGGACAACCCAGAGCCGTGGAAGTCCAAGGTTCGCTTTGCCTTCTGCAAGCGTCCCGAGGTCATTCGCGAAGCCGTGCGGCGTCTAACTGCAGAGTCCTAAGAATTCAGGCTCCTAAGCTTGCCCCTTCTGTCCTGCACATTCTTGTCTTTAACGGCTTTCAGCCCCCTACATTCCGTTCTGGCCTTTAGGAGAACCGGGTTCTACAATCAGCGCGAGTCCCGAAGCAAGGTCTGCCAGCAACTGCTTCGACGAGTCCACAGGAGCATTGAGGTAGTCGATCGTCAGCCCGTTGACCAGTGCAGTGACAAGACGAGCACCTTGCTCAGGCGACAGCCCTCGGGCCAATTTTCCGAAACGTTGCGCTGCTTCGAGACCTTCAGAAACGCGCGCCCGAAACTTCGTCACCTCGGCGTCGTATAAGTCAGCCAGCCATTCACGCGTCGAGGCAGCAGCTCCCACTATGACCCACACAGCGGAATCCTCGCGCTGGACAGGTCCAATTGGCAAAAGTTCAGCAAGACGACTGTGGAAGGCCGCGTGAAAATCCGTCGCATCGGTTTGTGTAAGGGCCCGCGACTCCTGACGCTGCAACGACCTGACAAAAGCTTTCGCGATGATGTCGTCCCGTTTACCCATCTGGTACTGGACAGTCCCAGGTGCGACGCCAGCTTCAGTGGCGACATTGCGCACGCTCAGGGCATCGAGGCCCTGGCTGACCATCACTCGAATAGCAGCATCAGCGATCATTGCGGCGGTGCCGGTGATGGGTGTGTTGCGATCAACGGACATGGAGCTCCAATCTTGCGTAGCTCAGATGCGATGAGCCATTCATAAGTGTAGTTGCACTCGCGCATTGCGCCTCGTACAATCGTACCAAGCCCGCGATTAATACGAACGTACGACGCTGGATTGAGGCCTCTTGCGAATCTAAGGTCAAACTCCCCGCAAACACCCGACTACTGGAGAATTCCATGTCAGACTTCCTTCCCCTTGCTGGCCTTGCACTCGTAGATAGTTTGAGTGCAGGAACCCTTGTCATTCCTATTGCACTGATTGTTATGTGGCGACGAGTACGTTTAGGCCTATTGGGCACCTATCTCGCTACGATCGCCACGGCCTACTGCGGCCTTGGTATTGCGCTTCTATTAGGGTTCGATGCAGCAGTATCGAGACTTTCTGGCGTAAGCGAGACTGATTGGTTCCGGTGGGTGACTCTTGTACTGGGCGCGGGGCTTTTCATCTTCGGTGCGTTCTCACCAAACCCAAAAAAGCCCGCAGCCGCGCAGACCGCCGGCCCAGAAGTACCAAAGAGTCGGGCTTCTCGCCTTGCACGGGGCGCGTCACTGAGTGCGACCGGCATGGTGGGGCTTGCGCTAGGTGCTGCCGTCGTCGAGGCTGCGACGATGTTGCCTTACCTGGGCGCAATGGGAATTATCCAGTCTATGTCTTTCGGGTTTAGCGGCAAGGTCGCGCTTATTGCGGGGTACTGCATCATCATGGTCCTACCGGCAACTCTTATGGCTGCCATTGCAGGCGCAGCGGGGCCGGCTATCTTTCCTCGTCTGGAGCGCGCCATCCGTCGGCTGGAGTATGAAGCGAAAGTGACGTTGCTGTGGATCGCGGCAATTGTGGGAGTCTACATGGCGGCATCGAGTGCACAAGGGCTCGGATTGATCGGTTGAGTGCCGGGCTGAACGTTGAGCGATAGCGCCGATTGAAGAGCCCCTTCCTGCAGAGCTAGCCCCCCGACCCGTCATAACGGCGGCCGAGAGCTACGTCTTCTTCATCCCCTATCCGATGCCTACCAAGGCGGCAACAGTTGGGAGAAAGAAGAAAATCAGCGCGCCGCCGATTATGTCGAAGCTGACGCCTGTGCGGATCATACGCGCGATGGAAACGCAGCCGGAGCCGTAAACGATGGCATTTTGCCGCGTGGAAATTGGAAGCATAAAGCCAAAGGATGCGCCGAAGGAAGCGGCCATCGCCGGATAACAGGGTCCACTCCCGCAGCCATGGCGAGTGGAACAACAATCGGCACAGTGACAGCCGCCGCGGTATTACTTGTGGTCTCAGAGATGAGGATGGCCAGCAACACCGCCATGGCAGTGATGACCAAGGCACTAGATACGCCCAACATATTGTTGAGTCCGGAACCGATAGTTTCTGCTAGACCGGAGCTGCCCAGCATAGCACCGAAGATCATGCCGCAACCAAACAATATGATGGTGCCCCAGTCAATCTTGGCCGCATCTGACCAGTCCAGGGTGTACTGCAGCTTCTTGGATTCAACGGGCAGCGAGCCCATATGACTACTTGTTCAAGCCGGTGAGAATCCAAGCACTACCCGGACTATCCAGAGAAAAACTGAGAGCCACTGTCGTTGACTCCATGATTAAAGAAGACGGACTTGATGGAGAACACAGATCAAGAGCCTGTCGAGAGAACTTCACCCATTTCTCGCTGTCGCCCTTTCCTCTAAGAAAGAGGAAGTTTTCATGATCGGAGAAGCCGTGTTCTGGAACAGGGGGATCATCAGCCATAAGTGTTTCTTTGACTGTTTGATACGGAGTGTATGGGCACACGAGCGAAAACTCAGTCCACTCTGGTCCGTAGAGTTCCTCCAGTGTGATGGACTCAGTAACGGGGGTTTCATGTCCCGATCGTCCTACGGACGCGAGATGAGAAGCCAATGGGTCATCAAAACTACAAGAGGAGAGTAATAGGGAAACAATACTAGTGAGCCCTATCTGCGCCATCATGCGTCTCATTAACATAACCCCCTTCTCCTAGGAAAGTGTAGATAGCAGTCCAATTCTAGCCCAGAGGGCGCACTGGTTCAGAGCAGAAGCTTCGTCGCCACTACTTGCGAAAGCAGATCCAAGAAATCGACCTTGGGCATTGTTATACAAGTCCACGTTGGTCTCATCCGCTGGCCCCTGAGCGACAGTTTCGTGGTTAGTAGCAATGCGTTCAGCTGCACCTGCACCGATTCTCATCGTCATCAGGGCATTCCACAAGCAGTGCCGAAAAGCATCGCCCTTTCCATTGCGGAGTGATGTGGCGCCAGGAAACCGGTTCTGCGCTTCCATACTCGCGGTGGTGGCTGCCTGATTGGCGATGCCGCATGATACTACGTCGACCAGCGCGATGCAGGACAGCATTTCAAAGCCCTGGATATATATCCGGTAGGGGTCCGACTGGGCGGTCGCAAAAGGCGCTACCTGAAGATTTGAAGCGTCCTGGGTTTAGTTCCTACCTCAGCTA
>NZ_KV802429.1:0-27482 GCF_001810695.1 Corynebacterium sp. HMSC065D07 | reverse complement strand
GATATCAGGTGTCTACCAAACAGGGGTCAGGTCCTATCGCGGACAAAGCCACCTACCACAGGTCATCGACGCCATGTTTAATACAGACCAGCTCGAAGCGGAGTCCAAGCGCCTAGACGAGAAAATCCGCGCTCTTGCCAGCGAGATTGAATCATTGGTTGCAGAAAATCAGCGGGTAGCGCAAGACCAGGACCAATACCCCGCCCGCTACACCCAGCTAGAAGCGCGATACCAGAAAACCCTGGGCCGCAAACAAGCCATCGAGGCCGAGATTGCTGCCAAGAGTGCCAAGGCCACTGCGATCAAAACCGCCTACACCCAGTTGGCCGACAAGCCCATCCAGCATTTTCAACCATCCCAGTGGACAGCGCTTATCGACCATGCCGTTATCGGAGCCAACGAGATCCAGTTCGTCTTCAGAATCGGCACTGAAATCACCGTGCCTATTGCTAGCAGGCTGCCAGTTTCTTCCACTTCCTGATTTTGGTGCGAAACGTCGTAAATGGCGCGACGGTGTTGATATGCACCCATTTCCACACCGGCCACGCCGACGGGGTGGAAGAAGCCCACGCACGCTGACCCGAACTAAACAATTCTGATTCGGTTAGACCGCCCACCATTTTGACTATCTCACCAAGCAGGATCTTGAACCTGTCGATCAAATCCTCAGTAGATACCTGCTCCCAGCGTTGGTAGAACGATTCATACAATCCGCCCAGTTGATTCCACTTAAAACCAGGTGCCGGAGTCACCACGTCAAGACCGGCTTGTTCGTCACGTTCCCAGCCGAGCAGTAATTCCATCCAGCCAAGCTGGTAGGCGATCATCTGCCGGGGCGTGCGGTCAACACCGTCAACCAGCCGGTCCCAACCATCGCCAGGAACGCCTACGAACTCGCCGATAAAAAGTTCGCCACGCTTAGTAATCTCTGCGGCTAGTTCATCGCCGGACGCATACGATCTCACCACACACCTCCTCGTGAAACGGCCTTAGGTTTAACGCTTCGTTAGCGCGTTAAACCCTAAATACGCATTTTACTAGGGCAAACAAGATACCCGCTAACGCAAAACCCAAACCCGCTAACGCAAGCGATTTTTCACACCCCCCTAAGCGATACTCGCTAACGCAAAAGGGTACTTATCAAATCCGACGTCTAAGTGGAGCCGCCTGCGAGAATCGAACTCGCGACCTTCTCATTACGAGTGAGATGCTCTACCGACTGAGCTAAGGCGGCACGATGCAGTGTGTATATGCACCGCCTGAGAGTTTAGCCTAGGCCTGGGCTGATAAAGAAATCGGGCTATCACCTGTAGTGTGCACGCAGCACACGTGCTGGTTAGCGCGCGCCACAGGCCAGGCGCAGGCGGCCCACCATGCCGTCGAAAGCCACCTGCGGGGTGACGTTCTGCGGCAGCTGCTCGCGGCAGGTGCGGATAGCGGACTGGGCGGCCAGCAAGCCATCTTCGCTCACGCGCTGGGCAAGTTCGCCCGCTAGGCCCGCGAAGTCCGGGTGGGTCATCTCCACCTCAGCGCCGACTTTGAGCATGAGCGCATCGCGGTAAATACCGGCGAGATCCACGAGGGCGATGTCGAGGCCGTCGGAGATGCGTCGTTTAGCGCGCTTCTTGTGGAGCTCTTCCATATCCTTCAGCGCACTGCGGGCGTCGCGCTGCGCCTTCGTCGCGCCCTTGCCCTTAGCGCCGACGCCGAAGGATTGTTCAATCTTGGAGCGTTCCGCCTCCTCCGCCGCCGCGTGGGAGTCCTTGGCTTCCTTCTCAATGAATTTCAGCAGCGCAGTAACGGATTGAAAGGCCTGGGAGCCGTGGAAGACATCCTCGGCCAGGTTGATGGCCATGGCGCGGCGCTTCTGCGCGGCGGGTTCGTTGACCAGGTGTCGCGCACGCCCCACGTGGCGCAGGGTGGTCACGGCGGCCAGACGCGCGTCATCCTCGCTGGCACCTTCGGCGACGAGCTGCTTGACGACGCCCTCCACGCTCGGCGCCGGAATATAAAGGTGACGGCAGCGCGAGCGCAGCGTGACCGAGAAGTCCTCCGGATCCTCCGAGGGCGCCACCATGATGATGACGGTGCGCTCCGGGGGCTCCTCCACGGTTTTGAGCAGCGCGTTGGCGGCCTCATTGCGCAGGCGGTCGGCCTTGTTGAAGATGACCACGCGCCACGGCGCCACGCTCGGCAGGCTGGCGGCGCGCCCGATGACCTCACGGGCCTCGCCCACGGTGATGAACTGCTCCTGCGGATCCACGTAGACCAAGTCGGTGTGCTCTTGATTGTCCAGGACGCTTTGGCAGGAGGGGCAGCGCCCGCAGCCGGGGTTGCCGTTCTCATCGGCGGACGTACACATGAGCGCCGCGGCAAAGCACTGCGCGGCCAGCGAACGGCCGGCACCGGGAGGGCCGGTAAAAAGCCAGGAGTGGCTCATCGCTCGCGAGTCGCCCTCACCGCGAGCCGCGCGAGCAGCACTGAGGATGGTGTGGGAGACGGAGGGGGCGTCGGCAAGCCTTTCGGCAACGCTGGAGGTGTTCACTCGCTCAAGCCTACTGGGATAACTAAAGTGTGTAACCATGAACAGACTGATGCGTGGCGCCCGCTGGTTGTGGGGCACCCAATGGCCGATGTACGCCGCGCTCGTCTTGGGCGCCAACATCATCGGCGCCATCGCGATTATGACCTTTGTGGTCTTCTTCCTCCCCATGCCGGAGATTTCGGAATTCATCTCCGAAACGCCGCACCTGTGGACCTACGGCTCGCTGTTCGTGACCTTTGCGGTCATCATCGGCATAGCGGTAACACTTCGGCTTTTCAGGCCGGTGTTGGACTGGCAACGCAGCCCCGATGACCATGATCCCAACATGGTGCGCAACCTGGTCCTGCGCATCCCGCTCTACCAGGCCGGTGTGGCCGCGGGCGTGTGGCTGCTGGGCATCATCTTGGCAGTGGTGCTGGCAGGCCAGCACTCGGCGCGGCTGGCCGTCGTGGTCGGTGTTTCTGCTGCATTGGCCGGCGGCCTCATCGTGCTGTTGACGTACTTGCAGGCGGAGCGCCTCGTGCGCCCCGTGGCTGCGGAGGCCGTGGCCCGGCGTTTCGAGGATTCCACCTTGGAGCCGCCGATTAAGTACCGGCTGCTTTCCACCTGGATGATGACCTCCGGCATCCCGCTCATTGGCATCGTGCTTGTCCTCATGGGCCAACAGGCAGGCCTGTTTAGCCCTGAGACCTCAGACATCATGCCGGCCATCGTCGCGCTGACCGTTACCGCGCTGGGCACCGGGCTCATGGGCACCATGTTCGCGATGATGAGCGTGGTCGATCCCATCATTGAGCTGCAGGACGCCATCAACCGCGTGCGCCGCGGCGAGAGTGACGTCCAGGTGGACATCTACGACGGCTCCGAGCTCGGCGTTCTTCAGGCCGGTTTTAACGAGATGATGCGCGGCCTGCGCGAGCGCCAGCGCGTGCGCGATATTTTCGGCCGCTATGTCGGCGCCGAGGTGGCGCAGCGCGCCTTGGAGGAACGCCCGGAGCTGGGCGGCGAGGACCGCAAAGTGGCCGTGCTGTTTATCGACGTCATCGGTTCCACCACCTTCGCCGTCAACCACACCCCGGAAGAAGTGGTGGAGGAGCTCAACAAGTTCTTTGAGCACGTCGTTGAGGTGGTGCACCGCAACAAGGGCATCATCAACAAATTCCAGGGTGACGCCGCCCTGGCCGTCTTCGGTGCCCCGCTGACGGTCTACGACGCGAACTCCATGGCCCTGCAGGCCGCCCGCGAGCTGCGCCAGGAACTGCGCGGGCTGCGGCTACAGGCGGGCATCGGCGTAGCGGCGGGCCACGTGGTGGCTGGCCACATTGGTGGCGCGGACCGCTTCGAGTACACCGTCATTGGTGATGCCGTCAACGAGGCCGCGCGTCTCACCGAGCTGGCCAAGGACACCCCGGGCCAGGTACTCACCAACTCCGCCACCCTGCGCGGCGCTAATGAGGCCGAGCAAGCGCGCTGGACGCTCATGAAGTCTATTGAGCTGCGCGGGCGCCGCCGCATGACGCAGCTGGCGCGCCCGATTCGCCCGACGTTGGCGGAACGCGCTCTCGGATAAATAAGTTTTTGTGGTTCTGGTAGCTTGGGGCCATGCCTCATCAGCCACACCAACCCCATCCGGCACGCCAGAATTCGAGTCCCCGCCTCCTCGTCCCCGACGTCGCCCGCGGCATGGCCCTGCTGGGCATTGCGCTGGCAAACGTTTGCACCGCGTGGATTATGAACAGCGGCGATGGCCCCGATGCCTATTTCGGCGGCGTCGACTCCCTCGCGGACAAGATCTACGTGGTCTTTTCCGCCATGTTCGTGCATGTGCGTGGCCTGCCGATGTTCTCCACGCTTCTCGGCTTTGGCGTGGGGCTTATCGCGATGAGCTTGTGGCGACGCGGTTTCCCACTGCGGCGCGCGCAGGCCGTGTTGGCTAAGCGCTATGGATTTCTGGCTTTATTCGGTGCCCTCCACTGCCTCTTCCTCTTTTCCGGCGACATCATGCTGCTCTACGGCGCGATGGGCATGCTCATTGCGTTGCTGCTTACTTTAACCGACAAGCTCCTGATGCGCGTGGCCTACGGGTTCTGTGCGCTACTGGTTGTGGCGGGCATCGGAATGGGCGTTGGGGCCGCGCTTGTCGATACGTCGGAGTTTGATCTCAGCGGCTTCACCGCCGCCGAATCCTACTGGGAGCTGCTGGGTGAACAAGCCATCATGGTCTGCGCCCAAGCTTTTTCCGTTCCACTGACGGGAGCCTTGGTCCTTCCGGTGATGCTCGTAGGTTTCGTGTGGGCGCGCCGCGGAACCTTGGCCGGGGGCCATCGGCGCGAGCTGTGGGCGTGGACCCTTTTGGCCCTAGCCATCATCCTCTTCCTCGGGCTGCCCTGGGGCTTGTCCACGATTGGGGTGCTGGACCCAGCGCTGGCAGAACCCCTCAACGCGGCGAATAGCTGCATCGGCATGCTCACCGGGCCGGGCATCGTGGCGGGGGCAACACTCGCCCTAGAACCCCTGCAGCGCCGTGGTGCGCGCCCGTGGTTCCTGTGGCCACTCATCGCGCTCGGTAAGCGCTCCATGACCGGCTACGTGCTGCAGTCCGTGTTCTTCCTGGCGCTGGTCTACCCCTTTACCCTCAACATTGGCCCGGAGCTCAGCGCCGCGGGCCAGGCAGCGCTAGCCACCGGCGTATGGCTAGCAACGCTCCTCATCGCCTGCGCGCTCGAGGCCGCGGGCAAGCCCGGGCCCTTCGAATGGGTACACCGACGCTTGTCCTATGGCAAGACGATGCGCCCGGAATTAGGCGCTGCGCCTAACCGCGGCCCTTCCGCGCCAGCCCATCCACCAGCAGCACCAGGCCTACCGTCTGTGCCGCCGACTGCGCCGCATCCAGAACCCGGCCACGCAGGCCCGCATCCTGGCGCTGTTCAGCCGGGTTCAGGACCGTCAGCGCCTCAGAGGCCAGAAGCAGGTTAGCACCGTGGCTCAGCCCCTGCGTAGATTCAGCAGCGCGCAGGGCTGGGTCACCAGCTAACGCGGAGAGCGCAGCCGCCGGGATTCCGGCGATAGCCGTGGCGCGGCGCTCGCAGCGAGTACGGGACAGTGCACTGCCCGCGGCCCACGCGCCGGCGCGCAGGCCCCAACCCAGCGCATCATTGCGCGCACCGCGCAGCGCCCACGCGAAGGATGCGTATTGCACGCTCACGCACGTCACGCCGAACGTCGTTGGTGCGCCGCGCTTGGCGGCCTGGCCAAGCGAAGCGGCGATAAGCCCCACGCGGGTCTCCGGTGCGCAGTCTGGGCGCAGGGCCAACAGCACGGGTACAGCGGCGGTCGTGGCCGTGCCGAGCATGCGCCAGTTAAACAGGCGTGACCAGACTGCAGTCTCCCCCGCGGCGAGCGCGCCGAGGGTGAGGTGATCGCGGCCAGCAAAGGCCGGGCCCACCGCGCGCAGGAGAGCCTCGGTGCCCTCTTGGGTGCGGTCCAGCATGTCGCGGGCGAAGCTGGTCTTCATGTCCTGCTACTTCCTGCGCGATCCGGCCTTGACCACGTTCTTCGTGCCCGGTGAAGGCTTCTTCGTCGCCTTCTTGCTCGACTTCTTCGTGGCCTTCTTGGTCGATTTCTTGGTCGACTTCTTAGTGCTCTTCTTCGTCGACTTCTTCGCCCCACCGTTCGCGGCGTCCTTGGCGCGGCGCTCGGAAAGGAGCTCGTTCGCGCGGGCGTCGGTAAGCTGCTCCGGATCGTCACCACGGCGCAGCGAGGCATTCGTCGTGCCGTCAGTGACGTACGGGCCAAAGCGGCCGTCCTTGACCGTCATCGGCTTGCCGGAGACATCGTTGTCACCCAGCTGCTTAATCGGCGGCTGTGCGGCCGCGCGGCCACGGCGCTTCGGCTCCGCATAGATGCGGCGCGCCTCATCCAAGGTGATGGAGAAGATCTGCTCCTCCTTGGCCAAGGAACGGGAATCCTTGCCCTTCTTCAGGTACGGGCCATAGCGCCCATTCTGCGCGGTGATGACCTCTCCATCCGAGGGGTCCACGCCCACCTCACGCGGCAGGCTCAGCAGCTTGAGCGCTTCCTCCAAGGTGACGCTGGACGGCTCCATCGAAGCAAAGAGCGAGGCAGTGCCCGGCTTCAGCTTCTCCTCGACGTACTCGGCGATGCGCTTTTCCTTCTGTTTCGCCGCGGTCTTGGTCTCCCAATTCTTGGCGCGCTTGCCCTCGGCCGCGCGCTGGGCGTCCTCGGCGGCGCGCTCTTCCTTGACGATCTCCTCGGCTTCGGCCTCGGCCTTCTCGCGCTCGTCGTCACGCACCTGCTCGGTCACGTACGGGCCGAAACGACCCTCCTTGGCCACGATGGTGCGTCCGTTCTCTGGGTTCTGGCCCAGCTCGCGCCCACCCTGCGGGGTGGCAAAGAGCTTCTCTGCCAAAGCCTCGTTGAGCTCATCCGGGGTGACCGTCTCCGAGAGGTTGGCGCGCTGGTACTCCACCGTGCCGTCCTCGTTGGTGCCCACGGCGCGTTCGATATACGGACCGTAGCGGCCCACGCGCACGAAGACATCGCGGCCTTCCGCGTCGGTGTACAGGCGCAGGGAGTTGACCTGGCGGGCATCGATGGCCTCCAGGTTGATGTCCACCAAGGACTTCAGGCCGCCGTGGCGAGCAATAGATGCGGCCTTGCGCTCGCCGGCCTCCGTGTTGCCGAAGTAGAAGTTATTCAGCCAATCCGTGCCGTTCTCCGAACCGGCGGCAATAGCATCGAGCTCATCCTCCATGGAGGAGGTGAAGTCATAATCCACCAGCTCAGTGAAGTTATTCTCCAGCAGACCCACCACCGCGAAGGCAACCCACGAGGGCACCAGCGCGTTGCCGCGGGAGAGCACGTAGCCGCGGTCCTGGATGGTCTTGATGATGGAGGCGTACGTCGACGGGCGCCCAATGCCCAAATCTTCCATCTTCTTGACCAAGCTGGCCTCGGTATAGCGCGCCGGCGGGTTGGTGGAGTGGCCGTCGGCAGTAACCGCAGCGGTCTTCAGCGTGTCGCCCTCATTGAGGTGCGGCAGGCGCGACTCTTCCTTCGAGCCCTTCGCCGCGACGTCCTCGTAGGCCTTGAGGAAGCCCGGGAAGGTAATCGTGCGGCCGGTTGCGGAGAAGTCAGCGTCGTGGCCGCCGGCGTTGACAGCTGCGGTCACCTTCATCGAGGTTCCCTTGGCATCTGCCATCTGGCAGGCCACGGTGCGCTTCCAAATCAGCTCATAAAGCTTGTATTCCTCGGCGTCGAGCTGCCCGGCCAGCTGGCCCGGGGTGGCAAAACGCTCGCCGGCGGGACGGATGGCCTCGTGGGCCTCCTGGGAATTCTTCACCTTGCGGTCATACCGGCGCGGTCCATCTGAGACGAACTCCGCGCCGAAGATGGAGGAGGCAGCCTCACGCGCAGCGTCCAGGCCCTGTTTGGACAGGGAGGTCGAGTCGGTACGCATATAGGTGATGTGACCGTTCTCGTAGAGGCGCTGCGCAATGCGCATCGTGCGCTCCGAGGTGTAGTGCAGGCGGCGGCCAGCCTCCTGCTGCAGCGTCGACGTCATAAACGGCGCGGAAGGCTTGCGCGAATAAGGCTTGTGCTCGACACTAGCCACGGTCATGGTGGAGCCCTCCAGCGCGCTGGCCAGCTGCTCCGCCTGGGCCTGCTTGACGACGACCACCTCGTCGCTCTTCAGCTGACCCCTATCGTTGAAGTCGCGGCCCGCGGCCACGCGCTTGCCATCGAGGGCACTCAGGCGCGCATCGAAATCCGGCGTGGATTTCAGCGTTGCCGTGAGATCCCAGTACTCGGCGGGGATGAATGCCATGCGCTCGCGCTCGCGCTCGACGATGACGCGGGTAGCTACCGACTGCACGCGGCCAGCCGATAGGCGCGGCATGACCTTCTTCCACAGCACCGGGGAGACCTCGTAGCCGTAGAGGCGGTCCAGGATGCGGCGGGTTTCCTGGGCGTCGATGAGGTTTTCATCGAGTTCACGGGTGTTTTCCGCGGCCTCCAGGATGGCGGACTTGGTGATCTCGTTGAAGACCATTCGGCGCACCGGCACCTTGGGCTTGAGTACTTCCAGCAGGTGCCAGGCAATGGCCTCGCCCTCGCGGTCGGGGTCTGTTGCGAGGTAGAGCTGGTCGCACTGCTTCAGCTTGGCCTTGAGGTCAGCGACCTTCTTCTTCTTGTCCTGGCTGATGACGTACAGCGGGGTGAAGTTATCCTCCGGGTTAACACCGAGGCGCGCCCAGGATTCCTTCTTATATTTGGCGGGGACGTCGGCGGCGCCGCGGGGAAGGTCCCGGATGTGGCCGACGGAGGCCTCAACAATGTACTTATCGCCGAGGTAAGGCTGAATCTTCTTCGCCTTGGTTGCTGACTCGACGATGACCAGGGTCTTCCCCGGGCCGGTAGCTTCTGCCACTTCGACTTCATCCCTTCCGATGGCTAGTCCTCTGCTGGGCAATTGCCCCTAGAGTACACAGATAGAGGCTTACTCTAGTTATTCAGGCCAGTTCACGTCCACACAACCGGGGGTCTATACTGGCCGTCCGAGGATTCGCCTCACAGCACACAACTGGGAGACAGCGTGATTGCGTCTATTACTGCATGGTTCGAGGTCATCATGGCCACACAGTGGATTTATCCGCTGGTGGGTTCACTGATTTTCCTCGACTGCTTCTTCCCCGTTTTGCCTTCGGAGGTTCCCCTCAACATGGTGGGCGCCTGGTCTGGCTCCCAAGGTTTTCCCCATCTTCCCACCATGTTTTTCGTCGCCATGGTTGCCGCAATTTTGGGGGATAACTTGTGCTTCCTCCTGGGAACGCGGCTCATCGCCCTTATTAATAGAGCCCAAAAGGGAACGAAGGCTTATGACGCCTTAACGTGGGTCAAGCGTAATATTCGGCGCAGCGGCGGCGCGGCCATCATCATCGCGCGCTTCATCCCCTCGGCCCGCCTGTTTATGACGATTCTGCTGGGCTCCATGCGCTATCCCTGGCCGCTGTTTTTCTTCTTCGACACCTTCGGTGTCCTGTTGTGGGTGGCGCAGGCGCTAGCCATTGGCTACCTCGGCGGCGTGGCCTTCTCCGGCTCACCCGCGATAGCCATGCTCATTTCCATCATCGCCGCCATCATCATCGGCTTCGGCCTGCAAAAGGGGCAGAATAAGCTGCTGGAATGGTGGGATACCCGGCGCGGCTACGCCGAGTCCCCCTAAACCACCTCGACGTTGGTGGCCTGCTGGCCTTTAGCGTCTTCCCCAATCTCAAAGGAGACGCGCTGGTTATCTTCGAGGGTGCGGAAGCCGGTTCCTTGGATTTCGGTGTAGTGCACGAAGATGTCGCCGGAGCCGTCCTCCTGCTCAATGAAGCCGTAACCTTTTTCGGCGTTGAAGAACTTGACGGTACCGTATGCCATGATGAGTTGTCCTTTGCGGAAATAAAGTAGTGCAAACTAGTGCACCAGTGTGCCACGTTTGGGCACCTACAGCAGATTAGTGGAGGCAAGCGTGAGTGAGAACCCTCTGGGTGAGGAGCTCGTCGAGCACCTTGTTGAGTGTTTCCCCGAGTCCGAGCTAACGCACTCCACCACCCTGCCTGCCCAACCAGCACGCTATGCCGAGTGGCCCGAGTGGGTCCTGCCGGAGTTGCGGGAGGCGTTGGAGGAACGAGGCGTCGCCAAGCTCTATGCCCACCAGGTCGCCGTGGCACAGGCCGCGTGGGAGGGGCGTGATGTGGTGGTCTCCACCGGCACGAGTTCCGGAAAGTCCCTGGGTTACCGTTTGCCCATTCTGTCCCGTCTGGCGCAGGACCCGACCGCGTGCGCGCTCTACATCACGCCGACGAAGGCGCTGGGTTCGGACCAGCTGCGCGCGGTGCTGGAGTTCACGCAGGGCATCGCTGCGCTTCACGACGTCCACCCCGCCCCCTACGACGGTGATACCCCCACCGAAGCCCGTGCCGGTATCCGCGATCAGGCGCGGTTTATCTTCTCCAACCCAGACATGATTCATTCTTCTCTGCTGGGCGCACACCAGCGGTGGGCGCGGGTGCTGCGGCACTTGAAGTTCATCGTGATTGATGAGGCGCACGCCTACCGCGGGGTTTTCGGGGCGAACGTGGCGCTCGTGGTGCGGCGTTTGCTGCGGCTGTGCGCACACTACGGTTCGCGGCCGGTGGTGATTGCGGCTTCGGCGACCATGCGGGATCCCGCCCGGCATGCCGCACGGCTGACGGGGCGCGAGTTTCTCCCTGTAACCGAGGATGGCGCGCCGACGGGCGCGCGGACGGTCGCGCTGTGGGAACCGGGCTTCATGGAAGGCATCGAAGGGCAGAACGGCGCCCCCGTGCGCCGCGCCGCCACAACGGAGGCGGCCTGGATGATGGCCGCGCTCGTGGCGCAGGGCGCTCGAACGTTGACCTTTGTGCGCTCGCGGCGCGCGGCAGAGACCACCGCGCTGCGGGCAGCAGAAGAGCTCTCCGGGAGGCTGGGCCGGCCGGATTTCGCGCGCCGGATTGCCGCCTACCGCGCGGGGTATTTGGCCGAAGACCGTCGCGCGCTGGAACAGGCGCTGGACGATGGCTCCTTGCTCGGCGTGGCCACCACCTCAGCTTTGGAGCTAGGCATCGACGTCGGCGGCCTCGATGCCGTGGTCACCGCCGGGTTCCCAGGTACCGTCGCTAGTTTTTGGCAGCAGGCCGGACGCGCGGGCCGCCGCGGCCAGGGCTCACTGGTGGTGCTGGTGGCCCGCGATGAACCGATGGACACCTACCTGGTTCACCACCCGGAAGCGCTCTTGGGCCGGCCGGTGGAGGCCAGCGTGTTCAACCCCGCCAACCCCTACATCCTGGGCGGGCACGTGTACTGCGCGGCGGTGGAGAAGCCGCTAAGCGACGCCGACGTGGCCGCCTTCCGCGCCGAATCCGTGGTCCACGACCTAGCCCAGCGGGGCTTGCTGCGCCGACGCCCGCAGGGCTGGTTCGCCGCTCCCCTGCCGGCTGGCTCAAGCGAGCTCACCCCGGAGACCGCGCACACAGCCGTCTCGCTGCGCGGCGGTTCGGGCGAGGAAGTCATGATTGTGGATTCCTCCGATGGCCGCCTGCTGGGCACCATCGATTCAGCCCGCGCGGTAAGCCAGGTGCATCCCGGCGCGGTGTACCTGCACCGTGGCGAGAGCTTCGTCATCGAGGAACTTCACCTCGGCGGAGGCGATGGTTCGGCGTCCGCCGAGCCGGGCGTGGCCCTCGCCGTGCCAAAGGCCCCGGACTACACCACGCAGCCGAAGTCCACGACGGATATCCGCATCCTGAGCGAGGCCGATGACCTGGTGAACTACGCCCCCGGCCTATGGGTGGCCAGCTTGGAGGTTGAGGTGACCGATAAGGTCACCGGCTATCAGGTACGGCTTCCCGATGGCTCCGTGGGCGAGGATATCCCCCTTGACTTGCCGGAGCAGCGCCTGGTGACCCGGGCGGTGGCCTACACCATCGATCCGCTGGCACTCGCAGCGATGGGAGTCACCGCCGGGCGCACCCCGGGCACCCTCCATGCAGCTGAGCACGCCGCCATTGGGTTGCTACCGCTCATTGCCACCTGCGACCGCTGGGACATTGGTGGCGTGTCCACCGCGCAGCACGCCGATACGGGCTTGCCCACGGTCTTCGTCTACGACGGCCACCCCGGCGGCGCCGGCTTCACCGAGGAAGGTTTCCGCCGCTTCCCCGAGTGGATCAAGGCCACCTTTGAGGCCGTGCGCTCCTGCCCCTGCGAGTCCGGCTGCCCGTCGTGCGTGCAATCCCCCAAGTGCGGCAACGGCAACAACCCTTTGGACAAGGCAGGCGCCATAGCTCTCCTCGGTGCGTTGGTCACCATGACCTCTTAGACCGGACCAGCGCGGGCGATGGCGCTGCGCCCGCGCAGCCGGGCAGTAACCTCAACGTCGCGCCCATCGATGTCGCAGGAGCCGAGTTCCGCGCCGTTGAGCGCGGCAATCTCTGTGGCCTTCGTGCAGGCGTCCCTGCCCTTGGCCACCTCCCACGCACCGGCCACGGCGGCGAGGTCCGCCGCCACCTGTGCTTCGTGCCGCGCTACAACGAGTGAAGCAACTGCCGCAACCGCCAGCAACAGAGAAGCCACCGCGGCGATGATCCCGGCGGTGACGACGGTGGCATAGCCCTCCTCCCCCGCCAGGATCCTTCCCCAACTACGCTGACGACGCCTCATGGCTGCGCCCCGTTGTTCCCACCCGCTGCCATCTCCGCGGGAAACACCGCCTGCGCGCGCATAGTCCCCAGCGGTGCCGGCACGGCGGCCTCAGCGGTCATAAGCCCGGAGCCTTCGCTCACGTTCACCGTCACTCCATCGCGCTGAAAGTCCACGCCGATGGCGGCGGAGCGGGCTGCAGCGCCCGCGGCGTCAACGGCAGCGAGGTGGGCCGACAGCGTGGCGATGCCACCCACGATTCCCGCGGCAACGATGACGAGTGCGGACAGCGACAATGCGGCCTCAATGGTGACGGAGCCGGCGTCATCAAGCGCGCGCATTAGCCTGGGGTGTTGGACAGGGCGTCGGTGATGATGGACGTGATAGCGCTGGTAACTTCGCCACCATTGACCACGGCATAGAGCACCGCGGCAAGCGCTGCGGCCGCGAGCGAACCCATGGCATATTCTATCGTGGACATACCATCATCATTCGCTAATAGTAACTGGTAGTTTACTTTTTTCTGCATGATTTACCTAGCTTTCTTTTACTGTGTTTGTGTCGGTTGTGCGTTCTGAAAATGGTTGATTGTTCTGACTTAAAAGAGTTGCTGGCCCAAGCTGATAAGGACAGGTATCAACCCAAGGACCAGGAATGCGGGAAGGAAGCACACTGCCAGCGGTGCTGCGATGAACACACCAGCGCGCTCCGCCCGCGCGGTAGCTTGTGCCGAGGCTTCGGCACGCAGCTGCGCCACCAACCGGTGGCACCCCGTAGCCATGGCCGCGCCCGATTCGCCAGACAGCTGCGTAAGCCGCACCAGTTCTTCCAAATGCGGCTGACTGGCCAGCGCAGACCACGCGGTACTCATGGGAACCCCCACCCCGATGAGAGCGGCCGCCTCCGACCACTGCGGTGAGGCTTCAGCGACGGCTAGCACAGCACTGCGCGTGGAGAGACCGGCCTCTAGGCACGCGGCGAAGAGCTCCAGGTCGCTGGCAGCATCGAGCGGACTATAGTCCACTTCGGGACCATCGCGCGGCGTCTTCGGGCGCGGTGTGCGCGAGCCCGACTGGGCTATTCGTCCAGACGGTGCAGCAGAGGTAACAGCGAGTGCCGCAGCCATGAATGCAGCGGAGATATACGTCAAGACCATCACTGCGCCGCCTTTCGCAGAATGAGGCGCGACCAGGCGAATCCGGCGCAGACGAGGGCCACGCCGACGTCGAGAAGCACGCCCCCAAGGCCACCACCGAGCAAGAACCCCAGGGAATCCGCGCCCATCGCCCCACCCATAAGGATGCCCGCCAGCGGCAGGCACGCCAGGATGACCGCGGTGGCCTGTGGCCCTTGCAAGGAGGCCGCGGTCTCACCGGCATGGCGGCGCGCGGTATCCAGCTGGCTTTGAGCCTGCTCAATGAGGTTCGCCAACGCCACGCCATGGCGCCCCGAGAGCGTCAGCAGCGCTGCATAGCGGGCCACCTCTGGCGCCGTGAGAGCAACCGCAGGCGAACCTCCTTGCGCCGCGAGACCCGCCGCCGTACTCAACGCGGCGCGGAGATTCTCCGGGGTGGAGTCTGGAAGGGCGTCGGCGCCCCGGCGAAGCGCTCCCGCCGTCGTCGATCCCGCCCGCAGCTCGGCGGCAACAGAACCGAAGTAGGAGGCGAGCGCCTCCGAGCCACGGCGCTCACGCCGGGACGCCGCCAGGTCATTGGCAAACCACAGCACACAGGCCACAATGCAGCCCACCGCCACCACGACAGTGGGCCTGCCGAAGAAGACACAGCACCCGACCCCGAGGAAGAGCGCCCCGGGTGCCAGCGAGCGAGGCTTCGGCGATTCCAGCCGCGTCACCGAAGCAGGCTGCGAAATCAAACACGCCGCCGCAAGGAATAGCCACATCATGGTTCCACCCCCAGCCGCGAGCACAGCTGCGAAAACCCGGGAAGCGGGCCGTCTTCGGCCGTCCACACCAGCTGCGGTGTAACCGGGTTTCCCTCCAGCACGCCGAGGTGCGCTAGCCGACGCCCCTCCGGCGTGCGCTCCATCCCGAGGACCACGTGCACGGCGGCCGCCAGCTGCGAATGCAGCGCTACGCGGTCGAGCCCGCCGAGAGCGGCGAGGGCCTCCATGCGGGCGGGCACTTCATCAACAGAGTTTGCGTGCACGGTGCCCGCACCACCATCGTGCCCGGTGTTGAGCGCGGCAAGCAGTTCCACGACCTCCGCGCCGCGGATTTCGCCAACGACGATGCGGTCCGGGCGCATGCGTAGCGCTTGGCGGAGAAGGAGCGACATGGAGATCTCGCCGCGCCCTTCCGCGTTGGCCCGGCGCGATACCAGGGTCACCACGTGCGGGTGATTCGGGGAAAGCTCCGGAGTGTCCTCGATGATGAGCAAGCGCTCGGTGGCGGGCACGCACCCCAGCAAGGCGGCGAGCAACGTCGTCTTGCCGGAGCCCGTCCCTCCCGTAACCAGGAAGGATGCCCGCCGCTCAACCACAGCGCGCAGGACGTGCTCCAGGCTGGAATCAATGCTGCCATTAGCTATCAGTTCCTCCAAGCTGGTTTGCGCTTGGCGCAGCACGCGGAGGCTGATACAGGTTCCACTTGCCGAAGGAGGAGCAAGCAACGCGTGGAGGCGAATTCTCGTGCCATCGGGGCGGGTCAGGCGCCCATCGGCAAAAGGTTGCGCATCATCCAACCGCACGCCCGCCACCGCAGCCAGCCGGGTGGCCAGCTGGCGAACCTCGGCGTCGTCGGCGAAGCCAATATCGCGTGGCTGCAGGCCCTGCCCGCAATCAACGAAACAAGCATCAGGGCCATTGACAACGACATCGGTCAGCCCCGGCAGCGACAGGACCGGCTCCAGCAGTCCCAAGCCCACGGAATCGTGGCGCAGGCGCTGCAAAAGGTCGAGCACGTCGACATCACTGATGACACCGGCTTCCTGGCGAATGCGCCGTGCCAAGGCCGGTGCATCATGGGCCAGCTGTGGCTCGGAGGCCACGATGGTGCGCATCGTATCAATCAGGTTCATGCCACGACCTTCCACATCTGGCGCGCGACACGAGCTAGAGCTCGGGGCAACTGGCGCGGCAGCCCACTAGTTTCCACCGTGCGGGTCAGGCCACGGATCGTCGGCAACTCAGCGATGGGATCCGCGTGAGTCACCGTGGCAATATCGCTGGCATCCAGGCCCGCCCACTGGCGGTTGCGCACGACGACGGAGCACTCCTGCGGCCGGGCACGAAGCTCCGCCACCAGCTGCGCGCAGGCGGCGGCCGCCCGCACCTCTGCGGCAGTCAGCACCACCACGTGATCCGCCGCATCGGGGATATCCCACGGCGGGCAATCCACCACCACTGTTCCTGGATATAAACACGCAGCTTGCATGATGGCCGCGCGCCGGGCAGCACTCATCTGCACCGCCTCTGCGCTGGCGGACCTAGCAGCGGAAAGAACCGCGATGCCATCCGGGGTGGTAGGCAGAGCACGGACGAGGTCTGCTGCATCAACTGAACCGGTCCCCGCGGCAAGATCCGGCCACCGCGCGCCGGGCTTGTTCTCAATTCCGGTGAGCAAATCGAGACCACCGGAATAGGGGCTCGCATCAACGAGGAGATCCGCGCCCGCCTCGCGGGCCAGAGCCACCGCCACGGTCGAGGCACCCAAGCCCCCAGCGGAACCAGTCACCGCCAGTGTTAAACCGGTGGACACGGTGGTCTCCGGAGTGGCGTCTGCTGCCAGTGCGCCCAGGAGCTCTTTCGATTGGGCGGGCACGATAAAGGCGGCCGTCGCGCGGCAGCACAGCGCGGCCTCATAATCGATGGGCCCCGGATCCAAGGCCAGGAAGTACACCCGCGGATGCCCCGCCACGAGACGAGCCGTCAGCGAATCAGCCAAGACGGCGTCTGCCTTGGGCAAGTGCCGGGAGAAGTCCCGCGGGTCCTCCACGGTGCTCACTTCCGCAGTACTGGCGGCTGCTGCGGAGGCTGCCTCTGCTCGCAGCGTGGAATCCCCAACGGCGATAACTAGGTGAAACGTGCTCATGCCTGAAGCATGCGCGAGCGCACCAACCGCGCGCTAGAGCTTCCTAGTCACCTGTGGATAACTTCGCCTTTGTGGCGTCTTCCGCACCCATTTTGCTGACGCTTGAACAAAATTACCGGGGCTCACGTACAAAAACTCACAGGAAACCGTGCTTCCACGATCCTTAGAATCCGCCATTAAGAGTCAAAAGCAAATACCCCCGAGCCACGCTCGAGGGTATCGCAATAAGTGCGGTAAAGAATGGCTTGGTTAGCCATAAAACTCGGGTAGTAAGTCTGAGACTAGGCCCGAGGGGCGCTTGCTTTTAGCCTGCGGCTATGGCGTTCAGCGCCTCACCTAAGAGTATCGTTGGCGCTTCAATTCTGTCAATGACCTCTCATGGCTTGTCTCAATCTTCAAAAGTGGTGTACGGCAGTCACCAAAATGACTCTCGCCTAATGCGGCCGCAATGCCCTTCGAAAGCCGGGCCTTTGGCGAACGATCTTCCAAGAAAGCCTCCAACCCCACGTCTTCGATCTTTTTTCGCGCATGGAAAACCGAACTAGCAAGCAGATCTGCCACCTGTAGTGCCGGACAAGTCCGAGAATCCAGACTAACGGCCGTTGCAAACCGCTTATTTCCAAATCGATTGTTGAGAGAGTTCACTAGAGTGTCTCCGTAGGAAACCCCTACTGGGACATCAATGTGGTCGAGCATCACCACCCCAATTCACGGCGAGTAACCAGACCCCGAAGCAGCCGATCTGTCGCGAACAAATGCCCCTGCCACTGTTCTCGACTACTCCACGGATCGAAATGCCTCTTGTCCAAAACAAAAGCTCCGAACGTGCACCCCGAGCTTATCGCTGTTCGAAAAACATCAAGCAAAATCGGCTCAGAGTGCTTAGTAACTTTCGAGAACTTAATCTCGTCAGCCTTTGTGAAGTTATTCCGCTCACGACATGCCTTAATCTCCCGCGAAAGGAAATCAGGATCCTTCGTGCGCACAGCCGCAACAACGAAATGCTTACCTAACGTGCCTTTACTTCCGGCTTCATCTACAAAGTAGACGGCACTTTCTGCAGCAAGCGGCAAACTCACCTGAGGAGGACCTGCTCCCTTTTGGTGAGAAAATGAATTTGCTCGATAGCTTGTCACAGCTGAGAGTATATCGCCGTGCTAGGACATCAAATATGTCTCAGCTCAATGGCCACAGGCGAGCCCGGTTTTTGAAAAAGGTGATGGCCCGCGCCTCGGGGGGGGTGTGCGCGGGCCATCGGTAACCCGGCATCGGGGGGTGCGCCGGGGCAGGCCGCACTGTATATCGGGGCCTTGCACAAGACATTATGACACGCAAAGGAAGAGATGACAACAGCGAAATCCAACATTCCTGAAGATTTCTGGCAATGTGTTTGCGCACTCCCTATTCTTCCTGCTAAAGGGCTACGATGAGCAGGGTAACTCGCACACAAACGGCAGGCCCTCGATGACCGGTACTCCTTTCCCCACTGACGACGCCACCCGCGCAGCCGCGTTTTTCGACTTGGACAAGACAATCATTGCCACGTCCTCGGCCTATGCCTTCGGCCGCGAATTCATGCACAACGGTCTCATCACCCATGCCGAGGCACTCCAGCTGTCCTTAGCCAAAGCCAGCTATATGCTCGCCGGCCACAGCAGCGAGCATATGGACACCACCCGCGATCAGCTCGCCGCCATGGCCGCCGGCTGGTCCGTCCAGGAGGTCCACGACATCGCGGTGGAGACCATGCACACAGTGGTCACCCCCGCCATTTACGCGGAGGCACGCGCGCTTATCGACGCCCACCGCGCCGCCGGCCACGAGGTGGTGATCATCTCGGCGTCGGCAAGCGTGCTGGTCGAACCCATCGCGCAGGAACTAGGCATCGAGCACGTCGTGGCCACCGAGCTCGCCGAGGAAGACGGCCGGTTCACCGGGGAGATCCTGTTTTATTGCAAAGGTGCCGCAAAAGCTGAGGCACTGGCGCGCATTGCCCAGGAGCTCAACGTCGACCCCGACGCATCCTTTGCCTACTCCGATTCCGCCACAGACATCCCGATGCTGGAACAAGTAGGCCACCCCGTTGCGGTGAACCCGGACCGCCTATTGAAGAAGCACGCCATCGCCCACGACTGGGAAATCCGCACGTTCAAACACCCCGTTCCGCTCTTTACCGCACCCAGCGCACGCGAATTCGGTATCGGCTCGGCGGTCGTGGCCGGCATCGCAGCCTTAGTGGTCGGCGGAATTTTATTTGCACGCCAGCAGCTGCGCGATTAAGCCGCTTGCGCGATGCCGTCGGCTTCGCGGGCGCCGGCTTCCCAGGCGTCGAAAAGCAGCGTGATAAGTGCGGCCGGATCCTTGTCGTAGGTGTCCAGTGCCGCGCGGTAGTCCGCGCGATGACGGTTGAGGTAGGTCTCGGGCACGGCGAATCCCCGCGGATCGAAGCCCGTATGGATAGCAGCAGTGCGGGCGGCAACGAGCGCCACGGCGGTGCTGCGCGCGCCGAACAGCGAGCGCGCAGCAATCTCCGCCTGCAGCACCACCGGCAACAAGCGGTCGAAATCTACGCCGGCCCCGCGTGTGATGAGCTGTGCCAGCGCCTGTGCCACCGCTGGGTTCTGATCGGGATGACCCACACCGCCCGCCGCAACATCGATGCTGGCCAAGACCTGCAGCGGGGCCCGCGCGAAGGTGCGCACCGTGGCGGCCTGTTTTTCGGGAGCAAGGAGGGAATAAGCGCTAACTGCGGGCGGGATACCGTCAGCCTCAAGTGGCGCGCCGTCGATCGCCGCGGCCGCCCGCGCACCGCGCAACAGCGACTCGGAAGAAATAACGTCAAACTTGCGCAAGCCCGCGGGCCGGCGGTGCACACGCGCTATCGCTGCGACGGCAGAAGCAGCTTTATCCTCCACCCCAGAAAGGGACATCAGCGGGGTCAGCGGGTCAGAATGCGGCATACCCATTACAATAACGCCGTACCCACTTTGCGGGCCGCACCACATGAACTCTGGAAAGTTCATTACTATGGCCGATATAGATTGCGACAAAACAGTAGGAGTATTAAACCGTGAGCAACGACGGACTATTCACTGACGGGTCCAACAAGTTCGCCCCGAAGGTAGACGGCATTCCCTTGAGCGATGCGGATACCTCCCGCCGTGGCGAGGCATCCATCGGCCAGCTCGTGTCCAACGCCACCGAGCAGATGTCCCAGCTGGTTCGCTCCGAGGTCGAGTTGGCCAAGACCGAGCTCGCTGCTTCTGCCAAGAAGGGCGGCATCGGCGCGGGCATGTTCGGTGTGGCTGGCACCGTGGCGCTGTATAGCTCCTTCTTCTTTTTCTTCTTCTTGGCGGAGCTGCTGGCCGTGTGGCTCGACCGCTGGGCGGCCTTCCTGATTGTCTTCCTCATTATGGTCGTCTTGGCCGCCGTCGTGGCCTTTATCGGTTTCAAGCAGGTCAAGCAGGTCAAGGCCCCGGAAAAGACCATCGAGTCAACGAAGGAACTCAAGAAGCTGGTTCCGGGTAAGGCTGAAAAGTCCATCGAGCGTGGTCTCTACACCTAAACCATCAGGTTCCGTTTAACTCTCCCGCCCCGAGCACATGCGTTCGGGGCGGATTTCGTCTGTGCACCCTTCCCATGAAAGGCCCGCCCATGAATCCCCTACCGCCCTCCGTAGTGGAGCTTGACGGCCCCTTTGAGCACGAGTTCCTGCACACGCGCGGCATCCGCCTGCACGCCGCTACCGCTGGCAACCCGGATGACCCGCTGGTGCTGCTGCTCCATGGTTCTTTCGGCGGGTGGTTCGACTTCCGGAATGTCATTGCCCCGCTTGCCGCCGCAGGCTTCCACGTCGCCGCCCTCGACATGCGCGGTTTTGGCATGTCCGATAAACCACCGCTCGAACCCGGCCAGGATATCCGCGTGGCGGTTGGCGATGTCAGCGGTGCCATCCGCGCACTGGGCCACGACGATGCCTACCTGGTCGGCGCGGATACCGGCGGTGCGGTGGCATGGGCGCTGGCCACCGAGCGGCCCGAACGGGTACGCGGACTGATCTCCGTATCGGCAGCGCACCCTGCAGATTTACGCCGCGCCGTCGCCGCACGCCCCTGGGACTTTGGGTGGGTTCTCCTGCGCGCGGCATTGTGCCGCCTGGGAAAGACTGGCGCCCCGAGCCTCCTACTGAGAGAGTCCACGTACCTCCGGGAGATGGATCTCGACGCCCTCGGCTCCTTCAGCGGCGCCGAGCGGGAGGAGGCCCTGCGACTGCGCGTGGCTTCCTCGCGCATCGGAAACGTCCGCCGCGGAATCATCTGGAATCACCGACTGCGTACCGCCGTGGTTCCGCTGAGTTGGCTCGAACTCACAGTTTCTTGCCCCACCCTGTTTATCCACGCAGATCAGATGCTCTGGCGGCCAGTTGCGCGGCGGGCGGCGCGGCGCTGCCGTGGGGGTTTCACCGCCACCACTATCCCCGGGTCCAAGAACCTGCCCTATCTTGAGAACCCGCATGGTTTTACTCAGACCATTATCCAATGGTTGCGAGATAGGTAACATTCACCGCCCTCCGTGCCCCACCCCTCTCAGGGGGATGGGGATTTTTTAATTCGTTGACAAAACCGCAGGTTAAGAAAGAATACCTACCGCCCTATAGCTTTTATCACAGGACATATTTTTCAATTCCTTGTATATGAGACGAGCCACGCGGTAGCTTCATATAAAACCAACATCACAGGTTTTCTACATCTTTCGCACCACGGAGGTCTAAGACCCACATGACGCTCAAGAAGACACTTGCTGCTCTCTCTGTCGCTACCCTGCCGCTCACCCTCGCGGCTTGTGGTGGCGACAACTCCGGTTCAGACTCTGCTTCCGGCTCCGGCGATGGCATCGTCACCGTCAACGGCTCCGAGCCGCAGAACCCGCTCATCCCGGCCAACACCAACGAGGTCGGCGGCGGACGCATTGTCGATTCCATCTACGCAGGCCTGGTCTACTACGACGGCGATGGCGAAGCCCAGAACGAGCTGGCTGAATCCATCGAGCC
Source organism: Corynebacterium sp. HMSC065D07 (assembly GCF_001810695.1). Classification (NCBI taxonomy): domain Bacteria; kingdom Bacillati; phylum Actinomycetota; class Actinomycetes; order Mycobacteriales; family Corynebacteriaceae; genus Corynebacterium; species Corynebacterium sp. HMSC065D07. The sequence continues at coordinate 5,606 of NZ_KV802429.1, read as the reverse complement.
GAATGACGACAACACTGAGTTCACCGTCAAGCTCAAGGAATCCACGTTCTCCGACGGCTCCCCGGTCACCGCCAATAACTTCGTGGACGCCTGGAACTACGCCGTGGCCAACGACCAGCTCAACGCCTCCTTCTTTGCCAACATCAAGGGCTTCGAGGAAGGCGTCGAGAAGATGGAGGGCCTCAAGGTCGTCGACGACCACACCTTCACCATCGCCCTGAACAGCCCGGAGCAGGACTTCCCGGCACAGTTGGGCTACCCCGCGTTCTACCCGCTGCACGAGTCGGCCCTGGAAGACATGGATGCCTTCGGCCAGAACCCGATTGGCAACGGCCCGTACAAGCTGACCGAGTGGAACCACAACCAGGACGCCACCGTCGTTCCGAATGAGGAGTACAAGGGTGGCCAGACCCCGCAGAATGACGGCATCAAGTTCGTCTTCTACGCCTCCCAGGACGCCGCTTACGCCGATCTGCTCTCGGGCAACCTCGACGTTCTCGACGCCGTTCCGGACTCCGCTTTCGACGTCTACGAGGCCGACCTCGGCGACCGTGCAGTGAACCAGCCGACTGCCATCTTCCAGTCCTTCACCTTGGGCGAGAACCTCGAGCACTACTCCGGCGAGGAAGGCGTGCTGCGTCGCCAAGCCATCTCCTATGCCATCAACCGCGAGGAGATCACGGACACCATCTTCAAGGGCACCCGCACCCCGGCCAAGGACTTCACCTCCCCGGTAATGCCGGGCTACTCCGAGGACATCAAGGGCAACGAGGTCCTGAAGTATGACCCGGAGAAGGCCAAGAAGCTGTGGGCCGAGGCTGACAAGATCAACAAGTGGGATAACCCGACCCTGGAGATTGCCTACAACTCCGACGGCGGCCACAAGAGCTGGGTGGACGCGACCACCAACTCCATCAAGAACACCCTCGGCATCGAGGCAGTCGGCGCTCCGTACCCGGACTTCAAGTCCCTGCGCGATGAGGTGACCAACCGCACCATCAAGTCCGCCTTCCGCACCGGCTGGCAGGCAGACTACCCGAGCCAAGCCAACTTCCTTACCCCGCTGTACAAGACCGACGGCTCTTCTAACGACGGCGACTACAGCAACCCGGAGTTTGACAAGCTTCTCGACGAAGCCCTGGCCTCCTCCTCCGAGGACGAGGCCAACAAGAAGTACACCGAGGCCCAGGAAGTCCTGTTCAAGGATCTGCCGGCCATCCCGCTGTGGTACTCCAACGCCACCGGCGGCTACTCCGAGAACGTCGACAACGTCGTGTTCTCCTGGAAGTCCCAGCCGGTGTACTACAACATCACCAAGAAGTAACGCCACTTCCGCTACTTCCCACGACCCCCGCAGCCACCGTGGAGCGGGGGTCGCCCCACGTTTTCACTCATAAGTGTGATTCGAAACGCGCTATAGATTTCTCGCAGACTTGGATCACACACTAAAATCCTTATGAGCTACGTAGGCGCCGGCTAAGAAGGCGTCGACAAGCACCTGCCCACAACGAGTAAAGGACCACACTATGCTGCGCTATATCGGGCGCCGAGTGCTCCAGATGATCCCGGTGTTCTTCGGAGCCACCCTGCTCATCTATGCGCTCGTCTTCTTGATGCCCGGCGACCCCGTCGAAGCCCTTGGCGGTGACCGCGGCCTTACCGAGGCTGCCCGCGCCCGCATCGAGGCGGAATACAACCTAGACAAGCCGTTCATCATTCAGTATCTGCTCTACATCAAGGGCATCTTCATGCTGGACTTCGGCACGACCTTCTCCGGCGTACCCGTAACCCAAGTGATGGCCAACGCCTTCCCGGTCACGGTGAAGCTCACCGTCATGGCCATCATCTTCGAATCCGTCTTCGGCATCCTCTTCGGCGTCCTCGCCGGCATGCGCCGCGGTGGCTTCTTCGATTCCACCGTGTTGGTCATCTCCCTGCTCGTCATCGCAGTGCCGTCCTTCGTCATCGGCTTCGTCTTCCAGTACCTCGTGGGCATCAAGTGGGGTGTCCTGCCGGTCACCGTCGGCGCGAACGCCACCGTGAAGTCCCTCCTCATGCCGGCCATGGTGCTCGGCGCGCTCTCCCTGGCCTACGTCATTCGCCTCACCCGCCAGTCCGTGGCTGAGAACCTGCGCGCCGACTACGTGCGCACCGCACGCGCGAAGGGCCTGTCCAACGGCGCGGTGACCCTCCGCCACGTGCTGCGTAACTCGCTGATTCCCGTGGCCACCTTCATCGGTGCCGACATCGGCGCGCTCATGACCGGTGCCATCGTGACCGAAGGCATCTTCGGCATCAACGGCGTCGGCGGCACGATGTACCAGGCCATCCTGCGCGGTGAGCCAACCACGATTGTCTCCTTCACCACGGTGCTGGTGATCATCTACATCATCGCCAACCTGCTCGTTGACCTCCTGTACGCCGTACTTGATCCGAGGATCCGCTATGCCTAATTTCGAGAAAAACACCCCCTACCCGGGCCAAGAGCACTTCGTCTCGGAAACCGATGAAACGGGCCTCGGCGCCGTCGACGCCGTCAAGGACGAGTCCGCCCCGTCCTCCCAGTGGGGCGAGGCCTGGCGCTACCTGCGCCGCCGCCCGCTGTTCTGGATCGCGGCCGTGATGATCCTCGTGGCCATCCTCCTCGCCATCGCACCAGGTCTTTTCACGAGCACCGACCCGCGCCTGTGCGAGCTGTCCAAGTCCCTCGACCCCGCCGAGCCGGGCCACCCCTTCGGCTTCAACCGCCAGGGCTGCGATATTTACGCCCGCGTGATTTACGGTGCGCGCGCGTCGGTTGCCGTCGGCGTCCTGACCACCATCCTCGTCGTGGTGCTGGGCTCCTTGATCGGCGCCATCGCCGGCTTCTTCGGCGGCTGGATTGACTCCGTCCTTTCCCGCATCACCGACATCTTCTTCGCCATCCCGCTGGTGCTCGCCGCCATCGTGGTCATGCAGATGTTCAAGGAGCACCGCACCATCGTCACGGTGGTCTTGGTGCTCGGTCTCTTCGGCTGGGTCTCCATCGCCCGCATCACGCGCGGCGCGGTGGTCTCCATCAAGAACGAGGAGTTCGTCCAATCCGCCCGCTCCATCGGCGCGTCGAACTGGCGCATCCTGTTCAGCCACATCCTGCCGAACGCGGCCGCGCCCATCATCTCCTATGCCACCGTGGCGCTGGGCACCTACATCGTCGCCGAAGCCACCTTGTCCTTCCTGGGCATTGGCTTGCCGTCGACGTTCGTGTCCTGGGGCGGCGATATCTCTGACGCGCAGGCTTCACTACGCGTTGCTCCGGCAGTCCTGTTCTACCCGGCGGGTGCTTTGGGCCTGACCGTGTTGAGCTTCATCATGATGGGTGACGTCGTCCGCGATGCACTCGATCCGAAGGCGAGGAAGCGCTAATGACTAACTCTCCACTTCTTGAAATGAAGGACGTCCACATCTCCTTCACCACCTCCACCGGTGTGGTTGAGGCGGTGCGTGGCGTCAACATGTCCATCTACCCGGGCCAGTCCGTGGCGATTGTGGGCGAGTCCGGCTCCGGTAAGTCCACCACGGCGATGTCTATCCTGGGCCTGCTGCCGGGCACCGGCAAGGTCACCGGCGGCCAGATCCTCTTCGAAGGCGAGGACATCACCCACTACGACAACAAGCAATTCGAGTCGCTGCGCGGTGACAAGATTGGCCTGGTCCCGCAGGATCCGATGTCCAACCTCAACCCGGTGTGGCGCATCGGCACCCAGGTCGAGGAGTCTCTCAAGGCCAACCACGTGGTGGAGGGCTCCGAGCGCCACCAGCGCGTCGTGGAGCTTCTAGAGGAAGCCGGGCTTCCCGACGCCGAACGCCGCGCCAAGCAGTACCCCCACGAGTTCTCCGGCGGTATGCGCCAGCGCGCGCTCATCGCGATCGGCCTGGCTGCACGCCCGAAGCTGCTGATTGCCGACGAGCCCACCTCCGCCCTCGACGTGACGGTGCAAAAGACCATCTTGGATCACCTGGAGCACCTCACCGAGGAGCTGGGGAACGCGGTGCTTTTCATTACCCACGACCTTGGCCTAGCCGCCGAGCGCGCGGAGCACCTCGTCGTCATGCACCGCGGCCGCATCGTGGAATCGGGCCCCTCGCGCGAGATTCTGCGCTCCCCGCAGCACCCCTACACGCGCCGGCTTGTCGACGCCGCCCCCTCTCTCGCTTCCTCCCGCATCCGCGCGGCTAAGGAAGCCGGCGTCGAAGCCAAGGAACTCAAGTCGGGCGAGGCCATCGGCGCCACCGCTGCAGATTCATCTTCCGCAGCTCAGGCCCCGGTCATCTCGGTGCGCAACCTCACCAAGGAATTCGATATCCGTGGCCAGCGCGGCGGAAAGAAGCTGTTGAAGGCCGTCGACGATGTGTCCTTCGATATCCGCCGCGGCACCACCCTGGCCTTGGTGGGCGAGTCCGGCTCCGGCAAGTCCACGGTGGCCAACATGGTGCTGGGCCTTTTGGAGCCGACCTCCGGCACCATCGAGTTCGAAGGCCGCGATACCTCGACGCTGTCGAAGAAGGAGCTGTTTAAACTCCGCCGCAAGATGCAGGTGGTTTTCCAGAACCCCTACGGTTCGCTGGACCCGATGTACTCGATTTATAAGTGCATCGAGGAACCCATGGCGCTGCACAAGGTGGGCTCGCGCAAGGAGCGTGAGGCCCGTGTGGCCGAGCTTCTCGACATGGTCTCCATGCCCCGTTCCGCCATGCGCCGCTACCCCAACGAGCTCTCCGGCGGCCAGCGCCAGCGTATCGCCATTGCTCGTGCGCTGGCGCTGCGCCCGGAGGTCATCGTCCTCGATGAGGCTGTCTCCGCCCTGGACGTGTTGGTGCAGAACCAGATCATCCAGCTGCTCGCGGAGCTGCAGTCGGAGCTCAGCCTGTCCTACCTCTTCATTACCCATGACCTCGCGGTGGTCCGCCAGACTGCCGACGACGTCGTGGTGATGAAGAAGGGCCAGGCCGTCGAGCAGGGCACCGCCGACGATATCTTCGACAACGCCCAGCAGGAATACACCCGCAACCTCATCAACTCGGTTCCGGGTATGCACCTAGAAATCGGCACCGGCCACTAACCCACAACGCCGCCTAACCCGTCAGCCTTCATCCGGCTGGCGGGTTTCGCCTTTTAAGGGGGCTCGGGCGGATTCTAGTGGTCGTGGAAACACGGTTTTAGATTTCGGTGGCATAGCCTAGCAGCATAGCCTAGCAGTTCGGCCATTTTTTCGGCTGGTTTGGCAAAGCCTAGGGTTGCGCGTGGTCTGTCGTTGAGTTGCATGGCAACGAACTCGAGGACCTGACCCCTGTTTGGTAGACACCTGATATCCAGCCCAGTTGGGTTGGGAAGAAAGGTAATCTACCACCATGCCTAGGTACTCCGAACAGTTCAAACGTGATGCTGTGGCCCTCTACGAAAACAATGAGGACCTCTCACTTCACGCGGCTTCAGCAGAGCTTGGAGTCAATCGTTCCTCACTTTATTCCTGGCTTAAGCAGTACGGCACCGGCAAACGTGCCCGCACGAAGACCCTGCGTGACAAGGCCCAGGCGACGACTGATTCTGAACGGATCCGCCAGCT